>WQUP01000229.1 GCA_009782015.1 Endomicrobiia bacterium
CAACTGCAAAAATTAAGCCTTTGCTGTATCTTCACTCTCCACTTTTCACTCTTCACTCTTTCTTTTAAAGTTTTATCGCCGCCGCTATATCTTTTATGTCTGCTTTGACTTTTTTGGGCTTCACGGCGTTTTTTACGGCGTTGTCAGGATCTTTAAGGCCGTGGCCTGTGAGTATGCATACGGCTTTTATGTTTTTTTTGTCTTTGAAATAGCCTTTCTTTATGTACTTTATAAGTCCGGCAAGCGACGAGGCAGACGCGGGTTCGCAGAAAATTCCTTCGTTTGCGGCGACCATTCTGTAAGCTTCCAAAATCTCTTCGTCGGTAACCGTATCTATAACTCCGCCCGACTCGTCGCGCGCAGCTTCTGCGCTTTTCCATGAAGCCGGATTTCCGATTCTTATAGCGGTTGCAACTGTCTCAGGTTTTTCAACCGGATGGCCTAGAACTATCGGCGCAGAGCCGGAGGCCTGAAAGCCCATCATTTTTGGAAGTTTAAACGAAGAATCAGACGCGTACAGTTCGTTGTAACCTTTCCAGTAAGCAGTTATATTGCCTGCATTGCCGACGGGCATAAACTGATAGTCCGGCGTTGTTTCGAGGGCTTCGCATATTTCAAAAGCCGCTGTTTTCTGCCCTTCTATTCTGAAAGGGTTTATCGAGTTTACAAGCGTAAGCGGATATTTTCCGCTGAGCTCTTTTACAAGATTTAAAGCTTCGTCAAAGTTGCCGTCGATCTCCAGGACTTCAGCGCCGTGCATTACGGCCTGGGAAAGTTTTCCGAGAGCGATTTTTCCTTCGGGAATCAAAACCACGCACTTTATTCCCGCTCTCGCCGCGTAAGCCGCGGCAGAAGCCGAAGTGTTTCCGGTGGAAGCGCAGATAACGGCTTTGCTGCCTTCCTCGACCGCTTTTGACACGGCCATGGTCATGCCCCTGTCTTTAAAAGAGCCGGTCGGATTCATCCCTTCGTATTTAAAATATATTTCGCCTTTAAGCCCGAGTTTTTTCGGCAGATTTCTTGCAGGGATCAACGGCGTGTTGCCCTCCATGAGAGATATGACGGGCGTCTTATCCGTTACCGGAAGAAATTTTCTGTACTTTTCAATCAAACCTTTGTAGCTCATGATGCGGTATCCTTTTTGCAAATTATTTTACAAGTCAAATTGTATTATTTTAGAGGAGAAAATTCAAACGGCGGAAGATTTGAAACGGCAATTACGAATGACGAATTACAAATTGGGTCTCTCTAAAAACCCAATTACGAATCAAAGACGCACCATAAAACAGCCCCGCTTGAAATTTCTTTCAAGCGGGGCTGTTCTACGCCGTCATTCTGAGGCGGCAAAGCCGCCGAAGAATCCAGACATACAAACTGCCTTTTCCGTCAGCAAGTCTTTTATCTTTTTGCCGTACGCCGTTGCCAAGCTTCTAAACCTCCAAACTTCTAATCTTCCGCCTTTATCACCAGCTGTAATTCAACCCGAGCAGTCCGCTGTACTCTTGAAAGTTTTCTCCCTGTCTGTACTGTCCTGTCAAATAAATGTTGATGTGTCTCGTAACATTCACGCTTAATCCCGCGCCGGCCTCGCCGCTCAGCAAGCCTCTTGCGCTTCCGTATATTGTCATGTTGTCCGGCAGTCCGTTTAGCGTTGCTTCGAATTCCCCTTTTCTGCCGTTGAGATTGTACGCGCCGCTTAAGCTTGCGTACCAGCTCAGGATGCTTCCTTTGCTTTCTGCTTTCAAGCCGAGACGGCTGTCAAGAATTGTAAAATTGTCCGCTTTCACCGTCAATATGCTTGCAGCGTTTCCGCCGGCTTCTTCCGTGAAGCCGTCTGTGTGGATAAGGCTTCCGGTTAATCCGGCAAACGGGCTCACTTTTATTTTCTTGCCTTTGTATAAGCCGTAATATCCGGCTGCGTCTGCCGTTGCGCTGTAGCCGTTATACTTAGCTTTTGTCGTTGACTGCAGCAATGCAAGTTGCCTGTCGACGTCGTATTGCTGGTATCCGGCCATTACGCTTGCTTTTAATGTCCACCTGTCGCCGAATGCTCCGAAATATACGCCGCCTTTGTAATCGTTTATGCTCGCTTTATCTTCGTTCTCTTTCGCATCATGGATTCCGCAGCTTATTGCATAGCCGAGTATTGCGTTCTTTACACCGCAGTAGTTGTCAAATCCGGCGGATATGCAGCCGTTTGTGTCTTTGAAATCGCCTATACCGTTGCTGTCTTTGTCAAGATTATACTGCCCTGCGCTTATATCTACCCAAATATTGTATGTGCACGGGGTCTTTTCTTCCCTCTCCTGATTCCTGTTGACCTTTTCTTGTATCTGGTCATACATCTGGCGTTTCGCCATGTTTTGGCCGGGCATCAATAATAGGTTCGCATAGATGTTGCCTGCTACTTCATCAAATACCTGTTTTTTCTGCGCGTCGCTCAGCGGATCTGCCGTTCCTAGTATCTTCGATACTGCATTTATTTCGCCGGCATCGCCTCTTGCGGTTATCGCGTCAAGCGTTCTTTCCACTTCCTTTTGGTTGTGCGATAAGTTCGGGATATCCTGGTATCTTGTCTTTACAGACCTTATTACAAGGTATATGTCATTGCCTTCCTTCAATATTCCTATTCCCATTGAGCTGTAATTCTGCACAAAGCCGCTGTAGTTTCCGGTCAATCCGTTGGATTGTACCACCATATACGACGAATACACTACAAATCCGTTTCTCAAATCCAAATCTATGAGGCTGCCGCTTCCTATATTTACATTTCCGTTGACTACAAGCTTGTCGTTTGTCGGCGTCAAGCTTTCGTCAAGCCTTACCCCCAAATTCCCGTTTTCAGTGTAGTTGCCGTTTATAGTAAGGGTGCCGAATGGCACCGGGTCATTGCCGGGGCGCACCGTTCCGGTGTTTGTTACATTGCCGGTTATCGTTCCGGTTCCTATCAGCCGTGTTCCTGATGATGTTTTCAGCTCGCTCATTAATATGTTCGCGCTGTCTGCCTGCATTGTTCCGGCGTTAAGGGCGGCATTCGCCGCATTTGCAGATGACATTGTGCTAAGTACCAGCGTACCCATTCCATTTTTGGCGAAGTTACCGGTGCCGTCGCCGATTATCCCGGTAAGCGTGGTTATTGTTCCGCTTTCCACTTGTATGTTTATCGTGCTTGTGCTTCCAATCGCATACATATTATTAGTTAGCGTTACCGTGTTTGTAAGATCTAAGATGCCTTGGTCAAAGTATATTTCGCCGGCTCCGGTCTCATAGCCGGTTATCACGCTTCCTTCATATATATTTAGCTTGCCGTCTATTGCGTTTATGTTGCTTCCCAGCAGC
>WQUP01000230.1 GCA_009782015.1 Endomicrobiia bacterium
GGGCCCTCCGGTTATGGCTACGATGCTGGCTGAGGTCTACGGGCCTGACCGTCAAACAAGGGAACGGGTCGCCGTCGAGATAGAAGCCATTTTTAAAAAAGAGCCGAGCGTAGCGGACTTGGATACGACTCTTCGTTTAGGCCGTCCGCGCAGGTTCTATGAATATGATCAGGCGCGCGGCGGAGCCCTTGGCACGAACGCGGCCGAAATGGCGGCTTTGGGGCGTCTGGTTTTCTCCGAAACGCCGCTCACCGCTTTGTCCGACGTAAAATCCCCGGAAGACGTAAACGTCGATCTTTCGCTGGCGCAAAAAGCAAGGTCGGGAACCGATCCTTTTGCTGGTTTGCGGGTATCATCCTTTGAAACGGGAACTGTGGAAGCAGTTAAAGTTCTCAAATCTCCCGCAGAGCTGCCGCAGCAGACTCTTTACCGCAAAAATCTCAAACCCGTTTCTTATGTGATGAGCGAACTCTCCGGCAGCGAGGAATCTCCCGTATACGGAATTTTGAAATTAGCTCCGCAGATAAAATATCCGCTTCAGACCGCGGACGTCCCGTGGAACACGGCGGCGCCGATCATCAAATGGGACGGCGAATGGTTTATAACATATGAAGTGTTCCGCGATCTCGGCGGCGCTTTTGCCGTGGCGATAATTATTATTTACGTTCTGGTTTTAGGGTGGTTCAGAAGTTTCAAGATACCTTTGATTATCATGCTTCCCATCCCCATCAGCTTGATCGGAATATTGCCGGGACATGCCCTGCTGGGCTCATACTTTACGGCGACATCCATGATAGGATTTATAGCCGGAGCCGGAATAATCGTAAGAAATTCGATAATTCTTGTGGATTTTATCGAACACCAGCTGGCTAAAGGAATGGGTCTGAAAGCGGCTGTAGTGAGCGCAGGCGTATTGCGTTTCCGCCCGATACTTTTGACTGCAGCGGCCGTTGTGGCGGGAAGCTCCGTAATGCTTGCAGACCCGATTTTCCAGGGGCTGGCAATCAGCCTTATTTTCGGCGAAGTCGCGGCAACGATTCTCAGTCCGTTCGCGGTGCCGGTGCTTTATTATTGGTTCGTGGGCAAAGGCCGCATGCATGACATCCGTAAAGAGATGCAAAAAGAGGGAGAATAAAATGACGATCGAAAACAAAATCAGAGCTTTTGCGGGAACTGTTATTTTGATTAGTCTGCTTTTAGCTTATTTCCATTCGCATAACTGGCTGTGGCTTACGGCGTTTGTCGGGGCCAATTTATTTCAGTCTGCCTTCACAAAGTTTTGCCCTTTGGAAATTATTCTAAAGAAAATTGAGAAGAAATAAAAGTATGAAAAAACCCCCGCGCAGTTTTATAGCTGCGCGGGGGTTTTGTTATATCTTTTTGTAATTAAATTAACTTTTGAGAGCTGTTTCCAACCTGTCCATTCCTTTTTTAATCAGTTCCATCGAAGTCGCGTACGATATTCTTATGTATCCTTCAGCTCCGAAAGAAGAGCCCGGCACTACGGCTATTTCCGCTTTTTCAAGCAAAAAGTCCGTAAACTCCATATCGTTTTTCACTGTTTTGCCGCCGAAATTTTTGCCAATAAGCTTTGAAACGTTGGGGAACACGTAAAACGCCCCGCTGGGTTTTGTGCATGTGATTCCCGGCATGGCGTTTAATCTGTCAACTATATAGTTTCTTCTTTTTTCAAACTCTTTTCTCATCATCTCAACGTCTTCCTGCTTGCCGTTAAGCGCTTCTGTCGAAGCTTTAAGAGAGATGGAAGTCGCGTTTGAAGTTGACTGGCTCTGTATTTTTGTCATCGCGGCTATTATGTCTTTCGGGCCGGCAGCGTATCCTATTCTCCAGCCTGTCATGGAATAGGCTTTCGAAACTCCGTTTACGACAACGGTCAAGGCTTTTGCTTCCGGCATTACGGAAGCTGTTGAGCAGAACTTGAAGTTGTCGTACACAAGCTTTTCATATATTTCGTCGGAAATCATAAGAATCTTTGCCGCGACGCACACTTTTACTATTTCCTTAAGCTCGTCATGGGTATAGGTTGCGCCTGTAGGATTTGAAGGAGAGTTGATTACTATGGCTTTGGTTTTCGGGGTTATGGCTTTTTTTACGGCTTCGGGTTTTATTTTAAAGTCTTCCTTGTCGCTCGTCTGCAAGATTACCGGCTTTCCTCCGGCGAGTATTACCATGTCGGTATAAGAAACCCAGTAAGGCGCGGGAACTATTATTTCGTCGCCGTCGTTTATTACCGACTGAAAGAGATTATATAAGGAATGCTTCGCGCCGCAGGATACGACTATTTCATCTGCGGTATATTCCAGATTGTTGTCCCTTTTTAATTTTTCTATAATGGCTTTTTTGAGGTCCGGCGTTCCGGCTACGGGACAATACTTCGTAAATCCTGCGTTGATTGCAGCTATTGCCGCCTGCCTTATGTTTGAAGGCGTGTCAAAATCCGGCTCGCCCGCTCCGAAATTGATAACGTCAACTCCCTTTTGCTGAAGCGCTTTGGCTTTTGCGTCTATCGCCAAAGTCGGAGACGGTTTAATCGACTGTACTCTGTTAGAAATAAACATAATATGTTGTGTCCCCCATTTGAAGACAGAGTGAAGAGTTGAGAGTTAAGAGTGAAGATAACGTGTTTTCGCTTTGCGAAAACCTATTATATGTTTCGGCGAAGCCGAAACTCAATATCTCCACTCCTCACTCTTCAATCTTCACTCTGCTGTTGTGCGCGTAGCGTGCATGTTTGACTTTTTTTCCGAATTTTTGTAAATTATACCGATTATAAAGGAGCATGTCAAATGTACGCAATAATTAAAACCGGCGGAAAGCAGTACAGAGTAGAAGAAGGCGCAAATTTGGTAGTAGAGAAACTTCCCGAGGCCGAAGTAGGCAAGGAAGTCGTTCTTGACGAAGTTCTTATGGTCACAAACGGCGATAAGGCGACGGTAGGCAAACCTGTCATATCCGGCGCGACTGTTACGGCGAAAGTCGTATCGCAGAAAAGAGCTCCCAAAGTTTTGGTTTTCAAAAGAAAACCGAAAAAGGGCGTCAAGAAAATGATCGGGCACCGTCAATACGTGACAGAACTGCAAATAACGGCGATAAACGCATAAAAAGACAGAGTGGAAAGTGAGGAGTGGGGAGTGGAGATACTGCAAAGGCAAAGACACTGTTTGTGTCGTATCTTCACTCCTCACTCTCCACTCTTCACTCTGCAGTTAATAAGGGAGACACAAAATGGCAACAGTTAAAGCTCAAGGCTCGTCCAGCAACGGCCGCGATTCGCACGGCCAGCGGCTTGGCGTA
>WQUP01000231.1 GCA_009782015.1 Endomicrobiia bacterium
TTCACTTTACCTTGTGCCATTTGCTGCAACTCCTTGTTTTTTCTATCCGCTTTAAGCGGATAACTTTGATTTGCAAACACGATTACTCATGTTTGTTGGATTATTTAATAAAATATTTATGCGTTTGTCAAGTGGGTATAAGTATTTGATTAAGCCGAAGGCTTCACTCGCCGCTCTGTTTTTGATAGTATGACTGAAAAGTATGGGAGCTAAAATGAAAGATAAGATAGAAAAACTATACGAAAAATATAAAACCGAAGCTTTTCTGTTTACAAACAAAATAGAAACCTTTTATCTTACTGGAGCCGCTTTTGACGGTTTTTGGATATTGGCTTTAAAAGAGCGTATTCACGTAATCTGCCCGAAAATGATAGAAAACCAAGTCCGCGAGTACTTCTCGAACAGGAAAATAGACATATATATAGGTGTGCCTATGAGTTCGGCGGTCTGTGAAATACTCAAAAATGCCAAAGTAAAAGAGCTCTCGGTTGACCCCAGGTACTTAAACGCCGCTGACTTCTTGCTTATAAAAGACAAGCTTGAAGCCGAAAACATAAAACTCATTGCAAAATCAGGCATTTTAGATGAATTGAGAGCCGTAAAATCGAAAAGCGAAGTTGAAACCATAAAAGAAGCCTGCCGTATAGTTTCGGAAGTGTGTGCGGAAGTAAAAAAAGAGCTTAAACCCGGGTCAGTGACCCCCGGGCTCACCGAACTTGACATTCACTTCAGAATACTCGAATTGTTCGCCAAAAACAAAGTCAAAGAGAGCTTTACTCCCATAGTTGCGGCCGGCAAAAACTCGGCAAACCCCCATCATGCCAGCTCAAACTATAAAATCAAGGCAAATGACGTAATAATGATGGATATCGGCTGCATATATAAAGGCTATTGCTCGGATTTGACACGCACATACTTTTTAGGTAAAATTAACGGCAAAATTAAGAAGATTTGGGATATTGTCAAAACTGCGCATACCGCGGTTTTAAATGAAATCAAAGCAGGATTGCCGGTAAGCGCGGCCGATAAAGCGGCAAGAGACATTATAGAAGCAGCCGGATACGGCAGCAAGTTCATACACAACACGGGACACGGAGTAGGTATAGAAATCCACGAAATGCCTTCGCTAGCCAAAAATGCCGAAGGCGTTTTTTTAGAAGGGATGACTGTTACGGCAGAACCTGGTATATACCTTGAAGGCGAGTTCGGCGTAAGAATTGAAGACACGGCGCTAGTTAAAGACAGAAGCTGTGAGATTTTGACAACGGCAGAATACTAAGTTTATACATAAATAGAGTGAAGAGTGAGGAGTGGAGAGTGAAGATACGGAAAAGGCAGTGTCGTTGTAGTATCTTCACTCTCCACTCTTCACTCCCCACTCTGTCGTTAAAAGGGGATTAAATGATTTCAACATCGGACTTCAGAAACGGGCTTAATATTTTAGTTGACGGCGAGCCTTACCAGATTACATGGTTTCAAAACCATAAGCCCGGCAAGGGCGGCGCTGTAATGCGCGTAAAACTCAGACACCTCAAAAAAGGCGGCACAATTGAGCGCACTTTTAAGTCCGGCGAAAAGTTTGAGGCTTTAAGCGTCACAAGGCAGAAAAAGCAGTTTCTCTATAAAGAAGGCGAAAATTTTAACTTTATGGATAACAATACCTATGACCAGATAAGCGTCGGCCCTGAGCTTATAGGCGAAATGTCGAATTTTCTTAAAGAAAATCTTGAAGTTGAAGCCGTTTATCTTGAAAGCGAGCTCATAGGCATAGATCTGCCGCTCATAATCGAGATGACAATAGCAGAAGCAGAGCCGGGCATCAAAGGCGACTCGGTTTCCAACATGACAAAAATGGCAAAGCTCGAAACCGGCGCGGACATAAGAGTGCCTCTTTTCATTAAAGAGGGCGACAGAATAAAAGTAGATACGAGGACAGGGGAGTACGTGGAAAGAGTTTAAACTACAGAGTGAAGAGTGAGGAGTGGAGAGTGAAGATACGGCAAAGGCAGTGTCGTTGTGGTATCTTCACTCTTCACTCCTCACTCCCCACTCTTTCTTAAGGGGTTTTATGAATCCGCAGGAAATAAAAGATTTTTTGAAGTCCGTAAAAGATACAGACATCGAAGAGCTTCAGTATGAGAGCGGCGGCGATTCTCTGTATTTCAGAAAGAACGACGTTGAAGCGGTGATTCCGGTAAAAGAAGTTCCTGCTGCGGCCGTGCAAAAGCCGGCGGAAGCGCCTAAACCAGCGCTTGCTGCCATAAAATCCGCCATGGTCGGCACTTTTGCAAGCGCGCCCAGCAACGACAAGCCGCCTTTTGTAAAAGAAGGTTCGGAAATCAAAGCCGGCGATAAAGTCGGCCAAATCGAAGCGATGAAAATAATAAAAGACGTGCATTCCAACGTCAAAGGCAAAATCGTAAAAATCTGCGTTTCAAACGGCGAGTCCGTAGAGTACGGACAGGATCTTTTTTTGGTTGATACAAAATAACAGCAGAAGATTAGAAGATTGGATGATTGGATGATTGGTAAGACAAAGTCTTTAAAGTCGTTGCCAACCCTCTAACCCTCTAATCATCTAACCTTCCGAAATCGGAGATTTCACGTGTTTAAGAAAGTTTTGATTGCAAACAGAGGCGAAATAGCCTGCAGAATAATAAGAGCGTGCAGGGAACTCGGCGTTAAAACGGTCGCGATTCATTCAGATGCCGACAGAGAGTGCATGCACGTAAAACTTGCTGACCAGTCCGTCTGCGTGGGGCCGGCAAGCGCTTCGGAAAGTTACCTCAATATACCAAGCATAATCGCGGCGGCAGAAATTTCCGGCGCGGACGCGATCCATCCCGGTTACGGCTTTTTGGCTGAGAACACTTACTTTGCCGAAGTCTGCGAAGCTTGCGGAATAAAGTTTATAGGCCCCAAAAAAGAATCGATCGAAAAAATGGGCGATAAGATCGCCGCAATAGAACTTATGAAAAAGTCCGGCGTTCCGGTTGTTCCGGGTTCCGGCGGGCCGGTAAAGGCCGACGACCCGAAAGTTTTTGCGCTTGCAAAAAAAATCGGCTATCCGGTGATAATCAAAGCGACGGCAGGCGGCGGCGGAAAAGGCATGAGAATAGTCGTCTCGGAAGAGACTCTTGAAAACTCAATAATAATGGCGCAGACCGAAGCAAAAGCCGCTTTCGGAAATCCCGACGTCTATATGGAAAAATATATCGAAGAGCCGCACCATATAGAGTTTCAGGTTATGGGCGACGCTTACGGAAAAGTCTGCTATCTTCCGGAAAGAGACTGCTCCATACAGAG
>WQUP01000232.1 GCA_009782015.1 Endomicrobiia bacterium
TAAATCTTTCAAGAGAGCCCATAAGAGCTCTGTGTATCATGTACGGACGCGCTTTTTTGCCTTCCTTATCTATATAATAGATGTCAAAACGCTCCGGCAGGTTGAAATCAAACTGAATTGTCGAACACTGCCACAGCCTTCCTATTGCGTCTTTTATCTTTATATCGATTTTCGGGCCGTAAAAAGCGCCGCCGCCTTCGTCTATTTCATAATCGTAGCCTGTTTTTTTCAAAGCTTCTTCAAGCGAAGCCTGCGCTCTGTCCCAATCTTCAACTTTGCCGACATACTTTTTTTCGGGTCTAGTGGCGAGATAAATTTTAAAATCGTTAAAGCCGAACATCTTAAGCATATCTATCGCCATCTTAAAAACCGTAATTACTTCCTGCTCCAAAAGTTCGGGCTGTACGATAATATGACCGTCGTCCTGAGTAAATCCGCGCACGCGAAGCAAACCGTGCAAAACGCCGGACTTCTCAAATCTGTAAACCGTGCCGAGCTCCGCATACTTTATCGGGAGTTCTCTATAAGAGTGAAGTTTGGTTTTATATATCATCAGATGCATCGGGCAGTTCATCGGCTTTATGCGGAAAGGCTTTCCCTCTATTTCCATAGCGGCATACATATTTTCCGAGTATGTCTGAAGATGGCCGCTTATTGAAAAAAGCTCTTCGCTCGATATATGCGGCGTCATGAGAAGCTCGTAATCGTTTTCCGTATGAAACCTTTTCCAGTTGCTTTCGATGATATCCCTTAAAATCGCGCCCTTCGGATGCCATAAAACAAGCCCGCCGCCGACAGCGTCGTTAACACTGAACAGGTCAAGCTCTCGCCCAAGTTTTCTGTGGTCTCTTTTCTGTGCTTCTTCGAGTTTTTTAAGATAATCATCTAAATCCTGCTTTGTAAAAAAAGCCGTGCCGTAAATCCTTTGAAGCATCTCTTTAGAAGAATCGCCTCTCCAGTACGCACCGGCTACCGAAAGAAGTTTGAAGTTTTGAAGCTCGCCGGTTGAAGCTATGTGAGGCCCTCTGCAAAGATCCGTAAAAGCTCCTGATTTATATATGGTGACATTATTATCTTCGATTTCCGAAGCGATTTCTGCTTTGTATTTTTCGCCTTTGGCGGTAAATTCTTTAACCGCTTCGCTCTTAGGCATAGCCGAGCACACAAAAGGATGATTTGCCTTTATAATCTCCGTCATTTTTTCTTCGATTTTGGCAAGATCTTCCGTTGTAAAAGATTCCGGCCTGTCAAAATCGTAGTAAAAACCTTCTTCAATCGAAGGTCCTATGGCTACTTTGGTGCCCGGGAAAAGTTCTATAACCGCGGCTGCCATAATATGAGCGGCCGAATGTCTCAATGTTTCCAATGATTTTTCTTCTTTCATGGTATTATCCTGTTTTTAATTTTTATTTGATTTTTCAATAAGAAAAGACTTGCGAAGTCCGGCAAGTTCGAAAGGATGTAAACGTTAAACAGCTTTTTGTATATTTCATATTGCAGGATTATACCAAATTTTTCGGACAGGGGCAAAAAAAACGGCAATTAAAAATTAAGAATGAAGAATTAAGAATTGGGTTTCTCTAAAAACCCCTAAAGTCTGTCATACCGGAAAGTCTTTGTCCGGTATCTGCAGTTTTTTGGTCGATAAAGATTTACGGCAGATCCCGGATAGAGACACTCCGGGATGACAAGCAGGGGTTTTTAGAGAGACCCAATTGTTGTGTTTTCGCATAGCGAAAACTTATTAATAGGTTCGGGGACATTGTCCCCGAACTCCGGCATTTTTCATTCTTCATTGCAGTTTACTCACTCAGGTTTCCGCTTTTGCGCACTTTGTCCAGCGCGATTTTGGCTTTCAGATGGTTGGGATTCATTCTCAAGGCAAGCTCCCAGGTGCGTTCGGCCTCAAGGTATTTGCCCTGGGCGTATAATATAAGTCCTTCGTTGTAGCGTTTGTCTGCTCCGGCTTCGTCGATCTCGCGTTTTTCAGTTGCGGGCTGTGCTTCGTCCGCTTTGGCAGGCTCTTTTTTCTCACTTTTGATTGTTTTGGAAAGTTCTGCAACCGCTTTGCCTATGTATTCTTTTGCCGCGCTGTAATACTCGATAGTTTTTGAAAAATTATTATCAGTGACAAATTTTTGCAATTTTTCCATTGTCTTAATGCATTGCACCCACTGCTTTGCATTGTAAGACGCAATTCCTGACTTAAGCATCTCTGCTGATTTTTGATCAAGCTCGGCCTCGCGCTTTTGCATCGCCGCAAGCTTCATCGCGTCGTTGATTTTGTTCATATACTCGTTCACTTCATCGCTTCCGCCTGTAAAGTGCGTGTATTTGTTCCATTCGTTCAACGCCTCTTTATAATCGGTTTTATAGTACGCGCAGTAACCTTTCGCGTACGTCAATTTTCCGAAATCAAGCTCCTCTCCGGATGCGGCCGTAGCATTCATTGTTTCTATGGTTTTCTTATAAAAATACAAAGGGGACTCATAAGTAGGATAGGAAACTACTATTACGGAAAGCATATCTGTCGCCCTCAGGTACTCGCCTTTGTTGTAGAGTTTTTTCGCTTCATCAAATCTTTTTTCGGCCTCTTTCAACGACAACTTTTCTTTAGCCAAAGCGGCTTTTGCTTCTTTTTCAAGCTCATCCTGTTTTTTAGCTCCCCATCTGAAAGTCAAACCGAACCTGTGTATCATATCGACATCGCCAAGTCCGAAATCTGCCGAATAATCCACAGTAAACGAGAAAAAATCTACGCCGAAACCGAAAGTAAAATGTTCGGGATAGTATCCGGCCCTGATCGCATATTTATCGGCAATCGTGTACGCTGCCCCGCCGTAAATATCAAGGAAATCATCCTCATACTTCAAATCGGCAAAAACGCTCACCGTGTCCTGCGTTTTAAACCTGTAATAAACCGGAAGCACAAGCGCGGAACTGAGCCTGTATATGCGCGGTATGCCTTCGGCGCCTTCCTCAACGGTTAAATCCCCTGCGGCTATATTCTGCGCGGAAAGACCAAGCTTAACCGTGCTGACGGAATCAAAAATCTCGGGGCCTTTAAATATCTTTGACAAACCTATATCCGCAGCCGGAGCGCCGCCCGAGTTTACATACAAATCCTGGTAAAAATACTTTAAGCTGACGCCGTAAGCAATGCCCCACGGCTTAAATATTCCGGCGCCGGAAAGCATATAATTCCACGTGCTTATGGAAGCGCCGCTCGAATCGTTGTAAAGAGTATCGCGAAACGCCATATCGCCGCTGGAAAGATTTGAAACCGAAGCGCCAAGAAAATAATC
>WQUP01000233.1 GCA_009782015.1 Endomicrobiia bacterium
GGCTCCCTGCTTTATAAGCGAGTTGGCGCCCTTTGAAAATATCGAGTATATGCTGCCCGGAACCGCAAAAACGTCTTTTCCGTACTCGGCGCACATTTTTGCCGTTATCAAAGCGCCGCTTGACTGCGAAGCTTCCGTTACGAGAGTTGCTTTTGAAAGCATGGCTATTATGCGGTTTCTGCGCGGAAACGTGGTTTTGTCAGGCTGCCTCAAAAGCGGAAACTCGCTCACCAGAGCGCCGCTTTCCGGTATTTTTGTCTGAAGTACCGTGTTTTCCGGCGGATAAGTCACCAAAACTCCGTTTCCCAAAACGGCTATTGTGCGCCCTTTTTCTTTAAGGGCGGTTACATGCGCTTCCGTGTCCACGCCTCTTGCAAGCCCCGAAACTATGGTTATTCCTCTTTGGGCAAACCATCCGGCAAATTCCGCCGTAACGCTTTTGCCGTAATTCGTAGCCTGGCGCGAACCTACGATGGAAATCGATGCCGCGTCCCTTTCTTTGAGAGTTCCCTTTACATATAAAACAGGAGGCCTGTCTCCGAAATCGCGCAAAGAGTCCGGATAACGGTCATCGTTAAAAAGCAGTATGTCAACTTTATTTGCCGCGGCAAGTTCAAGCTCTTTTTCCGCTTTATCCGATTCTAAAGCATTTTTTATGTTGTCAGCCGTTTTTTCGCTTATGCCTTCAACCGCGGTCAGATCGCTTTTTTTTGCGGCCAAAACCGCCTTTGCGCTTTTAAAAACCGACAAAAGCCTGAAGCAGCGCACAGGTCCCAAATCATCGGACAAAAACAATTTCAAGAGCGATAAGTTTTCTTCATTCATGGCTGTTATTGTAAACATATTATTAAAATTTTGTCAAAAGAGACGGTTTTTTGAGCGAAGTTGACTAAAGCATAAGAAAAGTATAGAATTATCCGTACCAAAACAATCCAAGACTTCTTAATATAGGAAGAAATATCCACAGCGGGGGCTGTTTTATGAGTGAAAATCTCAGTTCTAAAATGCAGGGCAAAAAAAATGAATCTGCGTCAAATAGGTCGGGATTGCCGTCGAATTACGGCGATACAAAAGTAGTTCTGCTTCCGAGGGATCCCGTATGGATATACGTTTACTGGGAAATTTCGCAGGACAATTTCAACTCTCTCGCCGGCAAGTTCGGAGACAACTTTAATCCTTCGTCTCTCACTTTAAGAATTTACGACGTTACGGATATAAATTTTGACGGAAAAAACGCTCACAGATACTTTGACGTCGCGGTAAACCAGCACGCGTTAAGCTGGTATGTAAACGTCGGCGAATTTAACCGCGGGTGGTGCGTTGACATCGGGTACGTTTTAAGAAACGGCGAATTTGTGACCGTCGCAAGATCAAACGCGATGCTTATGCCCAGACACGGCGTATCGAGCGTTACCGACGAACAGTGGGCGCTTTTGCAGCTTGAGTTTGAGAAACTTCTTAAAATATCCGGCGGTCATGCAGGCCACAGCTCTTACGATCTCGTGAAGCTTATGAGAGAGCGCTGGGAAGAGCTTACTAAGCTTCCGACAAGCGGCGTTTTGGGCGGAGCGAGTTCCTCTTTCAAAAAAGGCGAGGCGATGCCGGGCGCAAAAGGCAAAGATTTTTGGCTCAAAGCCGACACGGAAATAATAGTTTACGGGGCCACGGAGCCCGACGCGTCGCTTACCGTGCAGGGCAAAAATGTGCCTCTGGCTGCGGACGGCTCGTTTACTTTGAGATTTTACCTTCCTGACGGGGAACAGAACTATCCCATTGAAGCCGTTTCTTCAGACGGCACTATGTCGCGTAAAATTACTTTTATCGTTAAAAAAGAAACAGTGTAACAACCCGGAAGTTTAGAGGGTTTAGAAGTTCGGAAGTTTAGCAACGGCGTACAACAACCAAACTTCCAAGCTCTCCAAACTTCCAATCTTCCGCCGTTCTCGAGGTATAAATGGAACCTAAAGGCTACTTGTGTTTACAACTTCACGCGCATCTTCCGTACGTAAGACATCCCGAATACCCCGATTTTTTGGAAGAAGACTGGCTGTACGAGGCTATATCGGAAACGTATCTTCCGCTGCTTTCTGTTTTTGAAAACTTCGTAAAAGACGGCGTCGATTTCAGGCTTACGATGACGATCACTCCTTCCCTTGCCAACATGCTTGCGGATCCTCTTCTGCAGTCCAGATACTACGAAAGATTGAACAAAAACATAGAATTTGCCGAAAAAGAACTGTGGCGCACTAAAAACCTGCCTCAGTTTCAGCCGGCGGCGCAGATGTACGACAAACATTTCAAAGAGTGCAAAAGGCTGTGGGAAAAGTATAACGGCAATATTCTGACGGGTTTTAAAAACCTTCAGGATATGGGCAAACTTGAGATAATCACCTGTAACGCCACCCACGGATTTCTGCCTCTCATGAACAACGAAAAAGCGCAGAGAGCGCAGATAAGAGTCGCCTGCGACGACTACGAAAGGCATTTCGGAAGGCGTCCGCGCGGAATATGGCTTGCGGAATGCGCGTATTATCCCGGAATAGATAAAGTTTTGAAAGAAGAAGGAATAAGGTTTTTCTTTTTGGAAGCGCACGGCATCCTCTACGGAACGCCGCGCCCGAAGTACGGCGTTTTCGCGCCTGTTTACTGCCCCAGCGGCGTTGCCGCGTTTTCAAGGGACATGGAGACTGCCCATCAGGTGTGGAGCGCGGAGACAGGTTATCCCGGCGACCCTGATTACAGGGAATTTTACAGGGATCTCGGCTATGACCTGGAATACGATTATGTAAAACCGTATCTGCATTCCGACGGAATAAGAAGAAATATAGGCGTAAAGTATTACAGAATCACGGGTAAAGTCGGGCTCAGCGACAAGCAGCCTTACATGCCGGAATGGGCTAAAAACAAAGCGGCCGAACATGCCGGAAACTTTCTTTTTAACAGGACAAAACAGGTTGAGTATTTGTCTGAAATTCTCGGAAGGCCGCCGCTTGTAGTGTCGATGTACGACGCCGAACTTTTCGGGCACTGGTGGTTTGAAGGGCCTGATTTCATAAACTTTCTTTTCAGAAAAATGCACTACGACCAGAATATCGTAAAGCCGATAACGCCGGTGGAATATCTCGACAAGTTTCCGGTAAACCAGATTATCACTCCGGCCGCGTCGTCGTGGGGCGACAAAGGCTACTACGAAGTCTGGCTTAACGGCGCAAACGACTACGTTTACAGGCATCTCCATAAAGCCGCCGAGCGCATGGAAGAGCTTGCGGCAAAATTTCCGGAC
>WQUP01000234.1 GCA_009782015.1 Endomicrobiia bacterium
GTGTCGCTTTCGATATTGGGCTTTAGCGCGTACGAAAACAAAAAACTAAACGAGCAGATTGCAAAAAGCGCGATGGCGGATAGCAGTTCGGCGCATCCCAATGCCGATATTTTCATGTATATATTGAACAATTTGAACGCCGAAGACGCAACAAAACTTTTAGAAAGCGTTAAGGTTAGCGAAAGCGTCAAGGGTCCTGCGCTAAAGGCGCTTGCAGAGATAATAGCTCTTGAGTCGAAAGATACCAGACGGTATGGAGCTCCGGCTTGGGGAAGATTAGGTTTGCAACTCTCGGCAAAGAGAGAAGAGTTAAAAAAAGCTTTAATTGAAATTGACTCAGCTGACAGCGGAGCTTTGAGCGTAAAAAACGCCGAACTCTTAAGAAAGCTGTTTATCCGTGATTCTTCCGGAAGAGTTTCAAACAAAACTCTGTTTGAAGTTTTTACAAAACACGATCTGCGCCGCGATAGGTTGGCCGGAAAAGAAGGATTTATAAGCAGGCATCCGCTGCTTCTGGAAATAGCCGTTTCTTTGGGAGATTTCGGAAGTTTTATAGGCATTATCGCAAGAAATATTTTAAGTTCAAGAGGCAAATTGCGTCAAATGCCGGCCGTGCCCAATCAGGCAATGCCTGCTCAGGCAGCGCAAACGGGAAAATTTACATTTACGCCTGCTCAGATAGATGTATTGAAGGGCGTTGTGAAGGAACTTCTCGAGGCCGAGCCTGACACGGCCAGATTTGGCAAACAGATTGAATTTGCGCAATATCTTGGAGTCGGAGATGCGGCGATAGAGCTCGGCACAGGAGTTGGAAAAACAATCGGCGGCGCAATAGGAATGCTGGCAAAAATGCTGTACCTTGCAGAGCAGGGAAGAACCGATGAACTTATAATTTTTACATCTCAAAACCATAAATTGATAGACGAAGCGCGCGATGTGCAGCTGAAATTTTTCAACAATCCGGCCATAAGAAAAATTTTAGAAGACAACGGAATAATAGAGGCAGGGCAGAAAATTCGCATAGGCCATGTTGTTGAAGGACAAGATTACGGATATATATATGAAGCCGTACTTGATAAAGATGGAAAGATACAGGTAAAAGAGAGACAAGCTCCGAAAAGCGAAGTGTACAGAGATTCGCTTATAGTGACCGGCGCGATTGAGGGATTTGCGTGGGACAAACTCGCAGACGAGCGCGTTGTTGATGCCAAACTTCGCACCATAATGCAAAGGCCCGTGCACATGTTTATGGATGAAATACAGTCCGCGGCAGACTCAAGCATGTTTGTAGTTTCTTCCGGAGCAAAAGAAGGCGCAGCAAAACAAATAAGAGCTCAGGAGCTTGCCAGAAAGTATGCTTTGACTTTGAACCCTGATGAAAGTAAAGGCTACATAAACAGGGGTACATCAATCGCTCTGCCCGATGCGCACGGCTTTATTTATGATTGTCAAGAATTTAAGGATGCCTTTAAGGAAACCGGCGTAAGCAGGGAAGATTGGGCTCTTATGGTGACAAATGCCCTTAATGCGATGCATACTTACAAAAGAGGCGCGGATTACATAGTACGCTATGTCGATATGCCAGGAGAAAACGGAGAAACTATAAGGCAGCCTCAAGTTGTTATTTTAAATAAAGGCACGAGCGAAGAGCAAGGAAGCGTAAAATGGAGCAATATGCTGCACGCTGCAGTGGAGATTGAGCTTCATGAGCGGGACGGAGAGGAGTTTCACGGCAGATACTCTCTTGAGACAAAAATAGCCAACAGCATGACGCTCAACGACTTTAAAAATTTCTGCGCTTCCTTCCAGGGATTTTCCGGAACGGTTGATGAAGACGAAATGGCGGATATCGGGCTCAAAAAAGTCAAAGTAGAGCTTGAAGGCGCGGCCGGCGCAAAGCCGGTTATGATAGGAAGCGAAATCTACGAAAGCAGAATCGCAAAAGAGCGGGCTGCCGCAAAAAGAACGCTTAAAAGATTTTTCGGAGATTTTAAAAAGGGTTATTCCATATTTTTAAAAGTTTCAAACGTCGCTGAAATCAATATATACATGGCGGAAATACTTGCGGCCATAGAACGTAATGAAGAAAATCTTCCCGGAGTGCCTCGTCTTTCCAAGAGAGCTAGAGACGCGATAGACGCTTATGCTAAAGCTGCCGACGCTCTTGAAACGGCGGTAATTGAAGGGCAGACGGGAGAAAAGACCGTTGCTCAGCTTGCGGCAGAGAGGGCTAAAAAAGCGGCTGAAATTATTGCGGTTATTTCGGCTGAGAAAGCGACTGTCGGCGACAAAGAGGCATTCGCGCTCTTTGCAACCGCCGGTTCTTCAAAAGAAGAAGCTTCAAGCCTGAAGGCACTAGAATCAACGCCCATGATAGGCATAACCACAAGAATAGCCAGTACCGGAACAAATATCATACCTAACAAAACAACCGTAAAAGGCTTGCACGAGATAAATACCGAATTCGACATGACTGCAAAGGCCGAAAAGCAGGCGGCGGACAGGGCGGGAAGAGACGGAAGCGCCGGTTCATACGAGTTAATTATATCTCAAGATGATATTCTTGACAGGCTTAGCGCGGACGAAGCGGATCAGTACAGGCAAAGCGTAGCGGCCTTAGCTGGAAGAAAACACAAAACTTTTACCGACGAAACCGAGAGAAAAGCCAGAGCGGCTAAGATAGCCGGGGAGGGCGCGCCCCAGGAAATAATAGACATTTTGGAAGAAAGCCTTCAGTCCGGAGACAACATATACAACGGCAGCGCTCTTACCGGCGAAGAAGGCTTTAACGCCATTGCCGCCGTCGGCAATTCGGCGCTTGAATTGTTTGCCGCGGTAAGAGACAGGCTTGAAACTCAGAACAGGTCTGCAAAAGCCAACGAAAGAGATGCCAGCGCGAGGCTTCAGGAACAAAAAGCAAAATTTGCGCGAGTGTTGGATAATTTTACGGATGATGAAAACGGGACATGGCTTGAAAAGTTAGGCGTAAATCTTACTGAAGAAGACATAATTGCCATAGGTTCCCGCTTTACCAAAGCCCGCGCAAGCAAAGCCGCGAAGAAAGAAGCGGGTTTGAAAGCGTTAGATGAACTGCGCGCTAAAGCAGCCGCTTCGATAAACGACACGCTCTCGGATCTTATAGACAGGAGTTCCGGGAGCTCAAGATTTATAGACGGCTCTTTCGGTTCGAGTTTTACAAGCCAGCTTAAATCGGCGTTTGAAACTCCGGATTCTCTTAAAGTTAGAGCTTTGCTCGGCCTTTTTGACGGAGCCGCAGTCAGGG
>WQUP01000235.1 GCA_009782015.1 Endomicrobiia bacterium
GGACACATAATGCTCTATGTCGGAAATGAAAACGGTAAACCCTACATAATACACTCGATATGGGGGTACAGCGACGACAGCTCGGATCAGATAACTACGACCTATCTCATCAACAGGGTTGTCATAACCACTATGAATGTCGGCGATACGTCGGCAAAAGGCTCGCTGCTGCAGAGGGTTACCCTGATGAAAAATATAAAATAGGGCGCGCGATGAAAATTGATTTTTTAAGAATTTTAAAGCTGGTTTTGTACGCCGTATCGTTCGCGGCTATTTTTATTCTAAGCTTTGCGTCAAAAAAAACCGGCGAAAATACTAAAATGATGATCATCGCGCTGGCGATTCTGATTTTAAATTTGTTGATATACGTTGCCGCGGCTAAGATTTATAAAAAGTACGGAGCAAATCCGGCAGATGCGGAAAATATAAAGGACGGCGGCTCAAATGGAACCGGAAAATCTGGCTAAAAAGGCCGTTTTGTACAAAAATATGTTTATTATTTCTACCGTGTCCGGCATGCTCGGCGTTTATTGTCTTGTCAAGGATATGCGCATGTTAGGGTGGATTTTGGTAGGCGTTTGGGCCGTTCTTGGCGCGGCCGTCAGGATTATGATTTTTAGAGATAAAAAAAGACAATGATAAATGGTAAAGGGTTAACGGTTAATAAATGAGTTTTCGCAAGGGACAAAGTCCCTCGCGAAAACCTATTAATATGTTAGGCGTAGCCTAACACAGACATTTATCATTAACCATTTACCGTTAATCATTGTCGTTAAAAAGGGGAAATTCATGGAACTGTTTAAAGCGGCAAAAGAAGCTATGGCAATGAGAAGCAAAGTAAACGATATGGACAAGAAACTTAAAGCGCAGGTAATCGACGTAGAGTATGACGGAATCAAAATAAAGATAAACGCAAAAAGCGAATTTCTAAGCATTGATATACCGGAAGCGCTGCTGAAAGAGAAGAAAGAAAAAGTCGAGAAGGTTATCCTGAAAGCAGTGCAAAACGCATCGGATAAAGCTCAGGATGTGATGGCCGAGGAAGCTAAAAAACTTACCGCAGGAATGAAAATTCCGGGGCTTTGATAACGGGCAGTCTTTCACAAAATAAAAAAGCAGGCTGTCTTTGCGGACAGCCTGTTTTTTTATGGTTCTATTTTTGTTAGTCTTTTGTCACCCTGCGCGAAGTCGCAGGGTCTATAAATAACGGCTTTATGGATTCTGCGACTTTGCGCAGAATGACGGCACAAGCAATCAAAGAATAATTTTGTTATTTCTTTATAAAAGTAGGCGCGTTTTTAGCCGTCATCCCGCCTTTAACTTTGTGGTAGTAGTCATAAGTCATCGTCGGCTTCTTTTCGTCTATGAGCTGCATATTGAAAACTTTCCCTATAAACAAAACATGAGTGTCCAGATCAATATCCTTAACAACTTCAACTTCATATACCGCCGCAGCATACTCCAAAACTATCGGAAGTTTGCCGGATTTGGAGATGGTATGATTTACTTTGTCAAACTTGTTGACAGTTCTGCCGCTTTTAAAGCCGAACTTTCCTATGAATTCAAACGGCGCATCTTCAGAGAGCGCGCTCACCGCAAACTTCTCGGATTTTTTTATAAGTTCGTAGGTAAAATTCTGTTTTGAAATGCTTGCGGCAAACAACACGGGTTCCGCGCAAACCTGAAATACCGTATTTGCAATCATCGCGCTCATTTTGCCGTCAGCGGTCGACGACACGATATATACGCCATACTGCATTTTGTTAAGAGCTGTTAAATCCATGTTTTCACCTTTAGCCGTCATTGCGAGGAGGAAACGGAGTTCAAGTATGTTGTCATTCCTCTGACTAGCCTGTCCTCGAAATTCGTAATCGGGGACGGCAATCCATTCCTTACGGCAGATCCTTCGGCGTTATATACGCCTCAGGATGATTTCGGATTATGCCGCTTGTTTAGCTGTCTTGTTTCCTTTGGGCAGATCCTTCGGCGTTGAATACGCCTCAGGATGATTTCATCAAATAACGGCTTTTAATGTTGATGAAATCACTTAAATATTCCTCCGGATTCTTTGCACCACAGCAGCATGTCCATGTGCCCCATCGGGATTCCGGTTTTTGTGCAGAAAGCCTGCATGTCTTTTTCTATTTCAAGATATACTTTGGGGCTCAGATGTTTGGGTATTTCTTTTATCGCGCCGAGCATTTTCAAGTTTTTAAGTATGTGTCTGTCGAGTATGGCAAGCTCCTTGCCTATCCCTATGTTTCTGAGAAAATGTCCGGCCTCTTTGTAGCCTATGCCCTTTATGTTTTTTATTATCCACTCGCGCAGTTCGTAAATATTTTTGAAGGAAGCGATTTTTTCTTTTATTTTTATCTTCCCGTTTACCGTAAAAATCTTTCTTGCCTCGACTACGTACTTTGCTTTGTTGTTTCTGAAGCGGACTTTGCTCATCTTCCCGGCCATCTCTTTGTCAGTAGCGTCAAAAATCATGTTCGCATCTGCAAGCTCGTTTACCGCAGCCCAGCACGACACCGCTTTGCTCTGCGGAGTAAAAAGACAAAAAACAAGCTCGGCAAAAATCTCTTCCTCGCTGCCGTTTTTCCACACATCGCCAAAGTGTTTTTCTCTCTGCTCAATGAGATGTTTTGTGCTTTTCCAAAACTTTTTCAGCTCCGCTGCCGTATTTACGGTTTCAGTGGGTGTTTTTAGAAAATCTATGCTTATTAAAGGGTTCTTTTTCATGGCGTAATTATATCACATTTAAAGGCGGAAGATTAGAAGATTGGAAGTTTAGAAGTTTGGCAACGGCGTACAATAACGGCGGAAGATTAGAAGCTTGGAGGGTTGGAAGCTTGGCAACGGCGTACAACAAAGCCTTTGTCTTTGCCAAGCTTCTAAGCTCTCCAAACTTCTAAACTTCGGCGCGCAAAGCAACGCGCAAGGCGCGCTTGACTCGGAATACGGGCGTATGCTAAAATGGCGTTGTTTAAAGGGGGAGAATAAAAATGGAAAAACTTACAAAAAAGCAGCGGAATGTTTTGAGTTTTATCGAAGGGTTTCATATCGAGAACGGCACAATGCCCACCATCAGGGAGATTGCCGCCGAGTTCGGCATCACCATAGGTCCGGTGCAGAAATATCTGGCGGCGCTTGAAAAAAAAGGCTATCTTAGCAAAAGAGAATCTGTTGCCAGAGGCATACAAATTTCTAACAGGCAAAAGTTTTCTCCGGTGCCGGTTCTCGGCAGAGTTCATGCCGGCACATTTCTTGAGCCGGTTCAAG
>WQUP01000236.1 GCA_009782015.1 Endomicrobiia bacterium
ATTGCGGGCTTGACCCGCAATCTATGATTCACGACGAGATTGCGGCTCGGAGGCCGCAATGACAACACTGAAACTATAGGTTTTTAGAGACACCCAACTGATACTGTGCAGCCTGCTCAGTGCGGGCTTCCTAATATGGTCACGGCAATTTTAATGAGTCCTGAGCCTAGATTCTTCGGCAGTTCGGGACATTGTCCATGGGGACATTGTCCCTCCACTGCCTCAGAATGACGACTAAGCGGTTCCCCGCAGCAAGCTACCGGATATATTCCCATAATAAAAAAAGACAAGATGGGCTGGCCTCTGCAGTTCAGCAGTGGCGTCCCACCTTACGAAAATATAGTATATTTATTTACAAAAAGAGAGAAAGCGCAGCCTAAGCTATTCAGCAAAGGGTGCGCCTTCTGAGATAATTGTAGCGAAACTATTTTTTGAAGTCAAGCAGTTTTTGAGATTTTGTAATGATAAGCAAACGCTTAATCTTTTTCATATCATCGAAATACTTTGTAAGTTGCGATATGCACTTAGAATCTGGCATTTTTGAACGTCTCAAATCAAAAATAATATTCTCCGATTGCTTTAACGCTTTCCTAAAAGCGTGTTCTATTGTATGCTTTCCGTCACTTTGCGGTGATTTGATTTCCCAAAAAATATTGTCCATTTTAGCGTCCGGAGTTTTAATACCTTTATCGTAACGTCTAGGTAAAAACTCAATGGTTTTACCGCGTTTAGTAAAAAAATTTGCAGTTTTTAGTTCATGCGTTTCAGGATTAGCGCCGTATGGAATAATAGCATTACCGATTTTTTTTCATAAACAAATTATAACAAAATTGAAATAGTTTTAGAAACTGATAACTTTGTACGTCATTTCACAGTCAATTTTAGTTTCTGTATTTTTTTTGAAATAAATAGACATCCCCGCCAAATACTTAAAGACAACATGGATCCCTACCCGACTACTACCTTCGGGGACAGGCTGCTATTGAATAACAGCATTCAATAAATTCTGGGATGACAAACGTTGTGGCAATTTTAATGAGTCCTGAGCCTAGCTTCTTCGGCAGTTCGGGACATTGTCCCGAACTGCCGAAGAATGACAACTAATAAGCCGCCCAAGTCAATCTTACGCTACAGCGTTTAATTTTATCCCCAAATCAAAAACAAAAGACACGATAGTTTTAAATGACGGATTGGCATTATCCGCCAGCATTTTATAAACTGTTGTCCTGTTTACTTTAGCGCTTTTAGCAAGTTCAGCCGCTTTGCCCTCTGCGATAATAAGCGTTTTAAGATTGCGTAAAAATAAAGCAGTATCTCTGTTTTTATTAAATTCAACCGCAATATGTTTTTTAAACGCTTTTAATTTTTTAGGGTCTTTGCTTAAAATTTTCGCAAAATGCTCTCCAAATGTTTCCTTCTCAACAATCCAATCCGACTTGTCTAAAAATTTTTTTTTCATATTACACCCCCTGTTTTCAAATTTTCTCTGATTTTTTGAGCAAGCGCTATATCCGCTTGCTGCTGCTTTTGATTCCCGCCTTTTGTGCCGCCCGCAAGTAAAAGCAAAATCTCGTTATTCTTCAAAACGGTATAATATATCCTGTATCCTCTTTGATAATTTATGCTTAACTCGCTGACACCTTTTCCCACAGACTTGCAATTTGAAGTGTTGCCGTCCAATACCCTGTTTATAAAATCATTGACAACAGTCTGCGCATTAAAAGGCAATTTTTCAAACCACTTTGCAAAAGCTTTAGTTTTCTTGTCTATCATTATCTTGCCTCTTGCCATATTGTCGCATATAGGGAACAAAATGTCAAGCGCTTTTTATAACAAGTAACTATATATTTCCCTGACCGCTTTTAAGCACAAAAAGCAGTTTACCGTATGCCGGTTGGGTAAGAAGAGAAGTTTGAGGAATACGAAGATGAGTCAGGATCTTTCTTCTTTTTGCTGTCCTATAACATCTTTTAGTATATGTTTTCTCCTATATAATGCGAAAAATGTATCTTTTTCATGCACTGCAATAGTTTATTTTAGAAAAAGCGTCCTATTATATCAATCAAGTAAAAAATGCTTAACTAAGCAAAAAATCAGAGCGGATTCTCTGATAGGCTGAATTTCTAGTGGGGAGCAAAAGCTACCCCGGAAGGGAGATTAGCAGGCCTATAGCTGACTTGTCACCGTAGGGCATAAGACCCTGAATGGGAGTGTGGTGCAGCGCCGCAAGAATCTGCTCTGAAAAACCGGAGGAAGAAGATGAAAAGATGGGTGGGAGTAGATTTGCACAAAAGGCAGTTTACAGTATGCTGGCTGAGCGCAAGGGGAGAGAAGATGGAGGAATACGAAGTGAGCGAAGCAGGGTATGAACAGTTTAAAAAGAAGCTGAGGAGCGGAGACGAAATAGGAGTGGAAGCTATAGGCAACAGCGGATATTTCAGAGAGAAGATACGGGAAAGAGTAAATAAGGTGGTGGTAATAAATCCGAAGCAATTTAAAGTGATAAGCGAGAGCGTGAAGAAGACGGATGAGAACGATGCCAGAGCAATAGCAAAGTATTTAAAGCACGGATTGCTGCCCGAAGTAAGACAGATGAGCAAAGAACGAAGAGAATTGAGAAGTTTAATACATACGAGAGACAAGCTGGTGAAGCTGAGGAGCAGTTTAAAGAATAAGATACATAATACGCTCAACGATAACGGGATAGTGAGCAGAAAAGAAATGTTTTCGAGCGAAGTATCGTATGAGAGATTGAAAGAATTGAGTTTATCGGAGACGGTAAAGTTCGAAATAGAAATAATAGTAAAGCAGATAAAAAGTTTGGGGGAAAATATAAAAGAGATGGAAGGAAAAATAAAAGAAATAGGAAATACGATGGACGGTCATAAGAATTTAAAAAGCATAACCGGAATAGGAGATTTGAGCGCGGCGATAATACTCAACGGGATAGGCAAAGTAGAAGATTTTGATGACAGCAAGAAATTAAGCTCATATGTGGGGTTGGTACCGAGGATAAAAAACAGCGCGGATAAAGAAAGCAGCGGCGGGCATATAACACGCATGGGAAACAAGATATTAAGAACGACGCTAGTGCAGGTGACGTTAATAGCGATAAAATACAACGATTATTTGAGAAGATTTTATTTAAGGCTGAAAGAAAAGAAGTGTTCGGGAAAAGCAATAATAGCGACAGCACGAAAGATGCTGGACATAATATACAGAACATTAAAAAACGGCTGGGTATTTGCCGATTTCAACAATTGGGTACTGGAATAAAA
>WQUP01000237.1 GCA_009782015.1 Endomicrobiia bacterium
GTGTCTCTGTCCGGGATCTGCAGTTTTTTGTCGTCGATCAAGCTTTAAGGCAGATTCCGGACTACTGCCTTCCGGAATGACAAACAGGGGTTTTTAGAGACACCCAGATATGATTTTCATATTTGAGAAACGGCAGATCCCCGACAGAAACATTCGGGGATGACAAATATGATTTTCATATTTGAGAAACGGCAGATCCCCGACAGAAACATTCGGGGATGACAAATATGATTTTCAATCATATTTGTCACTTTTTAGCGCGCAGCTCCTTCATCAACTTGGAATTTTTCTCCTCATCCATAGCCATCTTTTCAGACAGTATATTTCTCACCAGCGAGCATGCGTCTTTTACCTTAGGCAGAGCCAGGCTCACATACTGAAAAAGACCTTCTTTTCTGGTGTGGAGTATTCCGGCGTCTTTGAGCACGGAAAGATGCTGGGAGAGATTAGCCTTTGGGATTTGCAGCTCTTCCAAAAGATCGCTTGAGTTCTTCTCCCCTTCTTCAAGAATGTCCAGGATTTGCAGCCGCACGGGACTGGCAAGAACCGAACAAATTTCGGCCTGCAAATCATAAATGCTTTTACTTTTAGGCAACTCTTTTTGCTTTTTCATAACCGCCGCCTCCTCGTTTGACAGAGATAATCAACTAGTTTATATTTTTATATATTAATAAATAAATAAAATTATTGCAATACGGCGCGGCGGCATTAACGCATACAAAAAAATACCCCGAGCTTTCGGCCCGGGGTATCGTGATTTTCCGTATACCTATATAAGCGTTAAAAAGCTTTGCAGCCGAGGTCGGCTTTTTTCTGGAGATTTTCCCATTTTGCGTCGACTTCTTTTTGTATCTGTTCGAGTATATGTTCGTTTCCGGGTTTAAAGAGATGCGAGAATCTGCCCTGGGGTTTCAAGAATTCGGCTACGGGTTTCTTTTCTTTGGGTTTTACATTTATTTTGTAAACGCCGTTTTCAACTTCGTATGACGGCCAGATGCAGGTTTCTACTGCAAGCCTGTTGAGGCTCATGGTGTCTTCCGGCTTGTACATCCAGCCAAGTCTGCAAGGCGTCAAAACATTTATAAATGAAGGTCCGTCTATTGCCAAAGCTTTCTGGACTTTAGTCACATAGTCGTTCCAGTTTCCTACGTATGCCTGCGCGACGTAAGGAATGCCGTGGGCAGCCATAATTTCGGTCAGATCTTTTCTTGTCTGTTCTTTTCCCTGATGGGTTTTTCCCGCAGGAGCAGTTGTAGTGTGGGCTCCTCTCGGAGTCGCGCCCGAGCGCTGTATGCCGGTATTCATGTAAGCTTCGTTATTGTAGCAGACGTAAAGCATTCTGTGTCCGCGTTCCATCGCGCCCGATAAAGACTGAAGGCCGATGTCGTACGTTCCGCCGTCGCCGCCGAAAGCTATGAATCTGATATCTTCGGTTATTTTGCCCTGTTTCTTGAGCGCTCTGTAAGCCGTCTCAATGCCCGAGCACGTTGCGGCCGAGTTTTCAAAAGCGCTGTGAAAAAAAGACGGTTTCCACGAGCTGTATGGGAATACCGTCGTTGAAACTTCAAGACAGCCTGTCGCGCTTGTGACTACTACCGGCGTGTTTCCGGCAGCCAAAAGCGTCTGTCTTGCGATTATTCCGGCTCCGCATCCGGAGCAAAGGCGGTGTCCGCCTGTCAAGCCTTCCGGAACTTTACTTAATTCTTTAAGATTTGCCATATTATCCTCTTTTTAACGAAAATTAATAATTAATAGTTAACAGTTAATAGTTTTGGAGCGGCTTCGCCGCAATTATTTAGGTGCGGCTAAGCCGCACACCAACATTATTAATTATTACCTATTCACTATTAACTGTCTTTATTTTATTCTGACGTTAACGTACTCTATTCCGGTAAAAGGCTTTTCCGCGCCGGAAGCTATTTTAGCGAGCTTGTCGTAAATCGCGGCTATATGCTCTGTGTTTATCTCTCTTCCGCCGAGGCCGTAAACGTAGTTGACGACTTTCGGGGTGAAAATTCCCGCTGCAAACAACGCCGCGGTAATGTCGGAATAAACCGGAGCGTAACTTCCCGAGCAGGAATCTGATCTGTCCATAACGGCGATAGCTTTGACTTTTGCCAAATCTTTTGCAATCATTTCCGCCGGGAAGGGTCTGTAAACCCTTATTTTTATGAGGCCGGCTTTTATGCCTTTCTCTCTCAATTCTTTTATAACTACTTTCGCTGTTCCGGCCGTTGAGCCGATGACGACTATCGCGATTTCTGCGTCGTCCATCATATATTTTTCGTACATGTCGTATTTGCGGCCGAAAGTCTTTTCAAAATCTTTCGCGACTTCCGATATGATATCCTTGGAATGCCTCATTGCTTCGGCAAGCTGGTATCTGTGTTCAAAATAGTAATCCTGTAAATCGATCGAGCCGAGGGTATAAGGATGTTTCGTGTCGAGCAGGTATCTTTCGGGTTTGTATTCGCCGATAAATTTTTTAACGTCTTCGTCGGGATAAGTTTCAACTACTTCCATGCAATGCGAAATAATGAAACCGTCCGTCGTAACCATAGTCGGCAGCTTTGCTGCCTCGGCTATTCTTACGGCCTGAATCATATTGTCGTACGCTTCCTGCGAGTTTTCAGAATAAATCTGTATCCAGCCGGAATCTCTTGCGCCCATCGTGTCAGACTGGTCGCCGTGAATGTTGATCGGAGCAGATATTGCTCTGTTGACTTCCGCCATAACTATGGGGAGCCTCAGGCCCGAGGCTATATAAAGCATTTCCCACATAAGAGACAAGCCCTGCGAAGCGGTGCCTGTCATTGCTCTGGCGCCGGCTGCGGACGCGGCTATTGTCGCCGACATTGCGGAGTGTTCGCTTTCTACGGCTACGTACTCGCTCTTTACAATGCCGTCTGCCACAAACTGTGAAAAAATCTGGACTATTTCGGTTGCCGGCGTGATAGGATAGGCCGCAACTACGTCCGGCTCTATCTGGCGCATCGCTTCAGCCATAACTTCGTTGCCGGTTTTTGCAACAAGTTTTCCTTTGGGATATACTGGTTTTATCATTTTAACCTCTTTTTAACGACAATTAACAATTAATAGTTAACAGTTAATAGTTTTGGAGCGGCTTCGCCGCGATATCTAATTTGTGCGCAGAGCGCACTCAACAATTATTAACTATTAATTATTCACTATTAACTGTCTTTTATTTTTTTTCTTCTTCCATCGTCAGAGCTTTCACTTTTTCCGGGCACTCTTTGGCGCATATGCCGCAGCCTTTGCAGTGGTCGTAATCTATGCCTGTCATGACAGTCGTTCTCTTTTCATCCGGCGCAATTTTAATAGCGGAGTCCGGGCATGATATCCAGCAGGCAAGGCAGTGTATGCATTTATCTTTGTTCCAGACCGGCCTTTCCGAGCGCCAGTCGCCGGTTATGAATTCGTTGGCCGTTCCCGCTTCGACAATGTCGCCGATAGGAAGCTTTGAAGCCGGTAATTTTATTTTGCATTCGTTGTTTTTCACTTTTTCCCCCTTTTTAACGGCAGAGTGGAGATTGGAGAGTGTAGAGTTGAGATACTGCAACTACGCTGGATTGCTTCTTCGGAGCTTTGCTCCTCATCGCAATGACGGCTAAAAAAGCCTTTGCCGTATCTTCACTCTTCACTTTTCACTCTTCACTCTTTCTTTTATTAAGCGTGCGTTTTTACTTCGTCATAAGCCCTTTTTATCGAAGCCAGATTGCCTTCGATCACTTCGGGTTTGTGGCGGAACTTGACCTGGAGCTTTTTCTTCGTATCTTCCAGGACCTCGTTGATGTCCAGAGTGCCTATAACTTTCACCAAAGCGCCTAGCATCGGCGTGTTCGGTATGTTTTTTCCGATCGTTTCAAGCGCAATGTGGCTGGCGTTGACAACGCAGATCTGCGATTTGTCAACCATAAGCTGTTTTGCTATTTCTTCCGCGCTCAGCATAGAGTTTACTATCACTTTGCCGGTTTTTCCGATTCCGGCCGTAACGTCCACGCAGTCCATAAGCGACGGGTCAAGTATTACCACATACTGGGGATTTGTGATGCCTGAATGGATTGATATCGGATCATCGCTTACTCTGTTAAAAGACTGAACCGGCGCGCCCATCCTTTCCGGTCCGTATTCAGGAAAAGCCTGAATGTATTTACCTGTTGCCATAACCGCCTCGGCAAACAGAAGTGCGGCTGTTTTTGCGCCCTGACCGCCGCGGCCATGCCAACGAACTTCAATCATTTTTGCTGACATTTTCTGCTCCTTTATATATTGTCAACTTCTCTATCTTGTCATCCCGGAATGTCTTAGTCCGGGATCCGTAGTTTTGCTGCAGCTTAACGGCAGATCCCGGACAAAGACACTCCGGGATGACGCGCTTGAGCGCGTCACATTTCTTTCCGTCCGGAAATCGCGCGCGAAATGGTAAGCTCGTCGGCGTACTCAATATCGCCGCCTACGGGCAGCCCGTAACCAAGCCTTGTGACCGTAATACCCATTGGTTTGATAAGCTCTGCGAGGTATAATGCGGTGGTTTCGCCCTTTGAGTCCGTGTCCGTAGCTATTATTACTTCGGTGATTTTACCACTTTTGAGCCTTTTTATCAACTGAGCGATCCGTATGTCATCCGGGCCTATCGCGTCAAGCGGAGAGAGGGCTCCGCCAAGCACAAAGTAAAGGCCCTTGTAATCTTTTGCTTTGCTTACGGCTATAAGATCCTGAGGGGTCTCAACCACACATATAATATTGTGTTCCCTTGCGGTGTCCGCGCAAACCGGGCATGGGTCGCTTTCGCTTAAGTTAAAGCATATATTGCAGTTTTTCATCTTGCCGCGCGCCTGCTGTATGGCATCTATCAGCCTTTCAACTTCCCCCTGCGGCATTTTGAGTATATGATAGCTCAGCCGTTCGGCCATTTTCGGGCCTACGCCGGGAAGCTTTTTTATAATGTCCACCATTCGTTCTACGGGCTGCGGTCTGTTCATAGTTTTAACAACAGTTAATAATTAATAATGAATAGTTAATAATTATCGGCAAACAACACTAAATCTCGCGGCGAAGCCGTTCCAAAATTATTAATTATTCACTATTAACTATTAATTGCCTTTTAAAGTTTTCTCGCTTTCGCGCCGAACTTTCTGGCGATTTCTTCTATATGGCTCGGTATTGCCGTCTTGGCGCTTTCTTTTAGATCTTCTTCGACTGTGTAAACGGCCGTATCCGGCGCGGCCTCTTCTTTTACGATTATTTCTTCCGGCTCGTCCTGGGGAGCGGCTTTGTCTTCTATTTTTATGTCTTCTACCGCCACTTTCACAGCAACGTCAAGGCCTGTTTTGCGCTGGTAAAGCTTTGAAATCTGTTCGTGAAACTCCATAACGCCTTCATAGTCGAACTTATTCGATACGGTTATCTGAACCACGTTCGGAGCGGTTATCTTTACGCGCGTTTTATACAGCGACTGCGAGGTAAGCGGATGTTTCTTTGTGATTTCCGAGGCAATTTCCGACCATATGCTTATGAGGTCTGCGGAGCTTTCCAATCCGCCGCCGGTATCCAAAACGTCTCCCGATGAAGCCGGCTCAGCCTGTTTTTCCTGCTTGGCCTCGTAATGTTCCTGAGGCTCGGAAAGCGCGCCGCTTTTGGCATTTTTTTCTATTTCCGTAATTTTGTTTATGAGTTCGCCGACATTGTAATATGGTTCGGACATTTTCAAAAGGTACATTTCGAGAAGAATTCTCGGCTGGTCGTGCCAGCGCATCTCTTCTAAAACTTTGGACAGAAGATTGTTCATTCTGACATGCCTTGCGACAGAAAACAAAGTTTTCTGGGTCTCAAAAAGTTTTTTGTCTTCGCTTGAAATTTCGGAAATTTCAGGGTTTATCGAATAGATCATAACCTGTCTCAAGTGGTCTCTTAAATCTCTGGCAAACTGCACAATATTATATCCCTGCTCGGAAATTTCTTTGACTGTCTTGAGAATAGTCTGTATGTCGCCTTTGGCAAGATTTTCCGTAACCGAAGCTATCACGTCTTTAGGCAAAAGCCCGAGCAGGCCTCTTATGTAGTCGCCGGTAATTATGCCGGCGTTTGACGAAACGGCCTGGTCAAGCAGGCTCAAAGCGTCTCTCATGGAGCCGCCTGAAGCGTTTACGACGATATTTAAAGCGTCGTCGTCTATTTCAAATCCCTCTTTCTGCCCGATAGCTTTTATTGCCGAGGCGATCTCTTTTGAAGAGATAAGCTTAAAACGGTATCTCTGGCATCTTGAAAGAATCGTGACCGGAATTTTGTGCTGCTCTGTCGTGGCAAGGATAAAAACGACGTGTTCCGGCGGCTCTTCAAGGGTTTTGAGCAACGCGTTAAAAGCGCCCGTGCTTAACATATGCACTTCGTCTATTATGTAAATTTTATATTTTGAGTTGGCGGGAGAAAATTTGACGTTTTCGCGCAGCTCTCTTATGTTGTCCACTCCGGTATTTGACGCGGCGTCTATTTCAAAAACGTCGACGCTCGTGCTTTTGCCGATCTCAATGCAGTTTTCACATTTGCCGCACGGCTCGGTTGTCGGGCCTTCTTTGCAGTTTAAAGCTTTGGCAAGTATTCTGGCCATAGTTGTTTTACCGCAGCCGCGCGGGCCTGAAAACAAATAGGCGTGCGCTATGCGGTTTTCGGATATAGCGTTTTTAAGAGTTTGAGAGATGTGTTCCTGTCCGATGACTTCGTCGAAATTCTGCGGGCGGAATTTTCTGGCTAATACAAGATATGACATATAAACACCTTAAAAATAGAATAAAGTTTGGAGTTTGAAGAGTGGAGTTGTCGTGTTTCGGGGACGATGCCCCGAAACCTATTAATATGTTTTCGCGAGGGACTTTGTCCCTTGCGAAAACTCATTTACTCCACACTCCTAACTTCAAACTTCACTCTGTTGTTCTAAATGGAGCTGATCGGGATTGAACCGACGGCCTCATCGTTGCGAACGATGCGCTCTCCCAGCTGAGCTACAGCCCCGTTTGTTATTTGAAGGATTTTATTATAGCAATTTTTCGGAGTTTTTTACACTGTAAGCCGGTTTCTGACGGCAAAACGCATGAAAAAAAGTCTCGACGACAGCATCCTCGCTCTGTGTCACCCTGAACTTGTTTCAGGGTCTGTTGTTAATCTTTTTCACGACGAGATCCCGAAACAAGTTCGGGATGACACCGTTTTCGTGCGTTTGTCGTGCGGTTTCTGAAAAAATACGGTGGAAAGAATATTGACAAACCAGAGCTTTTAAAATAATATCTTGAATGTTATAAAACTTTAGAGGTGCTGAAAATGGCTAAAATTGTCAATATCGAAGGCATGTCCGTTGAAGAGATCAATCTTGAAGTACAAATGGGCGCTAAATTTATAGTTTTTGAGTATTGCGTTTCAGTTATAATTTTAACGTTCAGGCGCGGAAGCGACATATATTTTATAAAACCCGGCAAATCCGCTTTTAAACACGGTTTTCCATTTACTCTTATAACTTTGTTTTTCGGCTGGTGGGGCATACCGTGGGGACCGATTCATTCGATCGGAGCATTGGTAACCAATTTCCGCGGCGGCAAAGATATAACACCGGAAATAACCGCTCATTTCAATGCCAGCTACCCGAAATAATTCCGAAATTAAAAAACGCCAAACCATTGAAAAATCAATGCGTTTGGCGTTTTCATATTGAGCGGTAAAACTTATACCAGCCTTCTCACCAAATCTTCTTTATCTCCGTAGAGCATGTCTATCATCGGGATTTCAATCATAGTGTAACAGCCGGGTTTCTGTTTCATCGCTGCGCGCGCAACTGAAACCAAAAGCTGCCCCGTGAGAGCGGGATTGTTTATTTTCATATTGAATTCAAACAACTGGTTGTGCGTTTTTCCCGAGATGCCTTTTCTGGCCATATTTACGCCGTGGCCCATATCTTTTAAAGCGTCAACGTCGTCAACTTTCATCACATGGGTTTCGTCATGCGCAAAATACTCGTCGGCTTTGATCTTTTTTGCCACTTCTTCAAAGCTGTGTCCGTCTTCTATTTCAACATAGACCATTCTGCGATGCACTGAAGTGCCGAGCGGTATTGTCATTGACAGAGCTTTTTTAACGCCTTTTATGGATTTTACGGCTACGGAGTGCCCCATGGACATTCCGGGACCGAAGTTGGTGTAGGTTATTCCTTTCGGAGCAGCAGCTTCCATAAGCGCGCGCACGACCGAATCCGAACCCGGATCCCAGCCCGCTGAAAGAATGCTCACTTTGCCGGCCTCTTTCGCCGCCTTATCTAAATCTTTGCGCACGTCCGCTATATTGGTGTGTATGTCGAAAGAATCAGCCGTATTTATTCCGTTTTTCAGGCATTCCTGCGCAGTTTTCGGAACGTCGCGCGACGGAGTGCACAAAATCGCCACGTCGGGTTTAGTCTTAAGATCCGCAATCTTTTTCACGATCTGAAAATTTTTGAGTTCCGGATTTTTCGACGCGTCCGCGTGAGCGCTCACCACCCCTACGAGTTCGAAATCCTTTGCTTCCGACAATGCTTCCAAAGTGTACCTGCCGATGTTGCCGTAACCGATAATCGCTGCCTTAATCATTTTAAAACCAACTCCTTTTTATCGATCCCTTGTTTGTCATACCGGTGAAAACCGGTATCCATGTTCGCTGTTGTGATTTTTGACGATACTTTAAAATGGATTCCGGCTTTCGCCGGAATGACACAGCATAAAAACATATTTCTAAAGGGACATTTTTATTAGGGTGCGTTCACCCAAGTATCGCTGCCGGACTGCATTTTAGCAAAATTTTTTACCGTGTCAACATACTCTGTCACTCTGAGGGAGCTTTGTTCCCGAAGAGTGTAGATACGGCAACAACATTGGTTTAGTTTGTCATTCCGGCCGCCGAGCCGGAATCCATTGTTAATAAAAATTTCTTTATTCCTTGCGTCTTTTAACAACAACATGGATACCGATTTTCATCGGTATG
>WQUP01000238.1 GCA_009782015.1 Endomicrobiia bacterium
AGATTTTTGGATAGGATAAAATGGAAAACCTAATCTATGTAGTTGACGATGAAGAAAATATACTTGAGCTTGTGGAGATTAACCTAAAAAAGAATTTTTTTAAGGTAAAAACTTTTACAAGCTCCTCGTCTTTTTTAAAAGCGTTAAAAAAGCAAAAACCGGATTTGGCGGTTTTGGATATTATGATGCCAAGCCCGGACGGTTTTGAGGTTGCTAAAATAATGAAGGCAGATCCGGCGCTGGCTTCTATCCCCATAATTTTTTTAAGCGCAAAATCTGATGAGAGCGATAAAGTTGTAGGACTTGAGCTCGGTGCGGATGATTATATGGCAAAACCATTTTCCTTAAAAGAGCTTGTTTCAAGAGTAAAAGCCGTTTTGCGTAGAGTTCAGACAAAAAGTATGCCGAAAGAAGTTGGTAAAGCTGCGCAAAATTTAGACATTAAAATAGACAAAGAAAAATTTACGGTTTTTGCAAACGGCAAGAAAAGAGACCTGACAACCGCCGAATTTAAAATATTGGAGCTTCTGCTTTCAAATCCCGGAGCGGTGTTTTCAAGAGAAAAAATCCTTGATTATCTTTGGGGGGACAACAAGCTTGTAATAGACAGAACCGTGGATGTTCATATAAAAAACCTGAGAGAAAAATTGGGGAGCTCCGGCAAGGCTGTTAAAAATATCAGGGGCGTGGGGTATAAAATTGAAGAATAAAACGACAGTATTTAAAAAACTATTTTTCTTCATGCTGGCTCAATATTTGGTTTTAGGCGCGATTTTAGCCATAGGCACGCAAAGGTATATACAGTCTTCTAATGTTGATTTTTTTGCAGATGAGTTGACGAGCATATCTAAAATTATAATCCCCGAGATGAAAGAAGATATAGCTTTAAAGCATATGCTGTCTTTGAACGAAAACGTCAAAAGGATTTCTTCAAATTCGCAAAAAAGAGTGACGATAATTGATGTGCAAGGCGTTGTCCTTGCAGATTCCGACAGCGACGCTTCAAAAATGCCTAACCATCTCAACAGGGACGAAATTAAAAAAGTTGTCTTAGGAGCGGATTCCGCAAGAAGTATCCGCCACAGTTCAACTTTAGGTAAAGATATGCTGTATGTGGCTTTCCCGGTTAAATCAGGCGGGAACTTAGTTGGTGTTTTAAGATTGAGTATGCCGCTTGACAACATAAGCCTTTGGACGCACCAAATATTTAAAAGCATGGCCTTGCTTTTTGTGATAGCAGCTCTTTTGGCGCTGGCCGCCGCTTATTATGTATCGAAAAGAATGTCCAGAGGCATTTCCGATTTAAACGAGACAGCGTTAAAAATAGCCGCCGGAGATTTTAGCGCGAAAGCTTACGTCGACAGCAATGATGAAATCGGCGCTTTAGCCGAAACCTTTAACGGAATGATTGTGCGTCTTGAGCAGCTTGATACCTTGAAAAAAGATTTTGTGGCAAACGCTTCGCACGAACTTAAAACGCCGGTAACTTCAATAATAGGTTTTGCCGAAACGCTTGAAAACGAAAAACTTTCGCAGGAAAACACCAGGTATATCGAAATAATTAAAAAACAGGCGCAGCGTTTGTACAACATAGTAAATGATTTGCTTTCATTGTCAGCGCTTGAAAACAACGCCGCTATTGAAAAGAAGGCGTTAAATGTTTCAGATACTATTAATAATGTAGTAAGCCTGTACCGCAAAAAAGCTTCCGAAAAAAAAATAACCGTGGATGTTTCAATTGAGAAAAATTTAAGCGACATATACGCCAACGAATTTAACATGGAACAGCTTTTAGTAAATTTAATAGACAATGCCATAAGATACACGGAAGAACAAGGTAAGATTTCAGTTAAAGCCTCTAATGCCGGAAATTTTGTGGAAATTAAAATATCCGATACGGGTATCGGAATACCGCAGGATTTACAGGAAAGAATTTTCGACAGATTTTTTGTCGTAGACAAATCAAGAAGCAGAAAGTCCGGCGGCACAGGCCTCGGGCTTTCCATAGCAAAACATATAGTAAACACTCATCAGGGATCTATATCCCTTGAAAGCAAAGAGTATGAGGGCTCGACCTTTACCATTAAGCTCCCCATCTTCAAGATTTAATGCGGCTTAAAATTTTGGGCTGCAACATTCCCCGATTACAACATTCGGGGACAGGCTCGTTTTAGGAAAAACGGCTTTATAATTCGCAAGCTCATGTACCGCGCTTCGCTCCAAAAGGTACACATCGCTTACGGCTTCCTCGTTTCGCCACAAACTTTTAAGCCTTAACGACAACGACATAATTGCAAAGCCTCGCGGAATTTTCTGCGAGGCTTTTTGCTTTTCCTGCTCCACCTCCCCGCGATTGTTAGGTTTGTAAGATTCAGTCCTAAGTAAACAGGCGTTGGGATATTTTCCCAAGAAACGATTTACGGGGAAGTTTCTGGAAAGTATCACAACGCCTGTTTACAATAGAAGTTAACACAAAACTAACAATCTTTTAATTCCTTCTTAACCTTTGTTTTGTATTATTTTGCCAACGGACGCATTAAGGCGTCTGAAATAATATGCAAAGAGGTGTCACATGAAAGCAGTAAGAATAGTAGCAGCGCTTGCAGCAGCAGTTGTTTTTAGCAGTACAGCGTTTGCCGGACCTGTAGATAAACTTGCAAATGCCTTGGCTGAAAAAGGCGTAATATCTTATGGTGAAGCCCGCCAGATTATTATCGAAACAGAAGAAGACATGAAACAGCAGGCAGCGGAAGCGTTAGTTTCTGCAACACCTTCCTGGTTTCAAAAAATCAAAATGACCGGTGATATCCGTTTGAGAACGCAAGTTGACGCGGCAGAAAACGCACAAAGCAGAGTTCGCATACGCGAAAGAGTGAGATTGGGTTTTGAAACAAATCCGATTGAAAACGTAAAAGTAGCTTTCGGTTTGGCCTCAGGCTCAATAGGCGGTAGCGGAGATAAAAATCCGTCTTCCGTTAACCACACCTATGAAGCGTTTAACAAGATACCTATATTTATAGATTATGCGTATTTGTCATATTCCCCTGTAAACTGGTTTACGGCTTCAGCCGGTAAAGTCAAAAACGGTTTGAATCTTTGGGCTCCGCAGCAGTTAGTTTGGAAGAGCGATGTTAATCCTGATGGCGTGGCTTTGAACTTCAATAAAGGTTTAGGCAACGGCTTTGGATTCTTCGGCAATACCGGCTGGTATGTTTTAGGCGAAAAAAGCGCGACAACAAATATGGCTTCCATCGCGATAG
>WQUP01000239.1 GCA_009782015.1 Endomicrobiia bacterium
CAACTAATTACCGGATTTAGACACTCCGGGATAAACTCCGTCTTGCTGCGCGGATGTTCATTTTTGCCATATTCAAAGCTGAGAGCGCTGGCGAATCACGACAATCGCATGAAAAACATATACCGGCGAAATGCAACCCATCACCCTGCCCAAGCAGTTGCGCTTTTCAAGGCAAGCGCACTACTTCCGGGGCGTTCACATCTCGCGTTCGCTCGCGGCATGTGCTTCCGGGATTTAAACACTCCGGGACAGGCTCAATTCCTCGCACACTCGCCCCTCTAAATAAAGGGGAATAAAGACGATAAGGTTATTGCAATGAAAGAAAAGTTAAATAATTTTTTTAACACAATAATAGAAAGTAAAAACGGGTTGTTGATGCTTGCAATTCTTGTCGGCGGGATAGCTTTTTTTAACTGGCTCGGAATTTCCGGGCTTAGCAAAGACAGCGTCGGCTATGCGGAAATCGCCAGGGAGATGGTTTTAACGGGCGATTATCTCACGCCTCAGGAAAATTTTGAGCCTTCTTTTAAAACCAGCAAGCCTCCGATGCTTTACTGGCTGGAAGTTGCAGGCGGAAAAATATTCGGTTTCAATAATTTTGGCGTAAAGTTTTTTGTGGCGCTTTTGTCTCTCTTTGGCCTAACAGCGTTTTTTTTATTTATGGAGCGCTATTACGACAAATACAATGCCTTTATAGCCTGCATAATTCTCACCTTTACCCAGCAGTATCTTCACCATGCCAGAAGCTGCGTGACCGACGCGCCGTTTGCCGCGTTTTTTATCTTTACGCTGCTTTGTTTCTGGATAGCGAGAGCCGAAAACCGCAACGCCTTTTACTATCTCATGGGCATATTTTTCGGCATGGCCGTTATGACAAGGCAGATGTCGGCAGTTTTTATACTGTTTGTCATATTTGCCTACATAATATTTAACAGAGAGTTTAAAATTTTTATAAATCCACACTTTTGGGCGGCTCTGTTTGTCGGCGCGGCAATATTTATGCCTTGGCATATAGCCATGTATAAAATTCACGGGCAAAAATTTCTGCACGATTACTTTTTTGCGACAAGCCACACGATTACAGGCTATGAAGGCATAATGGATGTGCCGTCAAGCATGTTTGAATATGCCAATATAATATTGTCTAACTATTGGCCGTGGCTGATTTTGTTCGTTTACGGGCTTTATAAACAGATCAAAGCATTTAAATCGCTTAAAAAAGTCGATTATTTTTTTCTTCTCTGGGTTGCGGTTCCGTTTGTAATATTTCATATTGCAAAAGCAAAACAGTCTCACTATTTAAATCCGCTCTATCCTGCTTTTGCCGTTATCGGCGTTGCGTCATTTCGGGATTTTTCAAAGGAGAAGATGAAAACGGCAGTCAAAGTTTTTATGGCGATCGCTTTAATAGTATGCGCAGTATTTATAGGCTTTAAACTTCTGCCGAAAACTTTGGACGACCAGCATTTAAGATACGCCATGCCGGCAGTCCCGTATCTGCGGCAGATAGATAAAAACGAAAAAATAACCATAAGAAATGAAGATAAATTTTATTTTTCTTCTTTCCTGCTTTTTTACGCCGGCAAATATTCGGTTGCGCTTGACGATACTCCTTTTGCCGAGGCTTTGGAAAGCGCGCCCGCCGGAAAGTATTTTATGTTGAACAAAGACGCTTTTGCCGAAGATGTTTTGAAGAAATACGCGGATAAATTCGATAAAGCGTACGAGACTAAAAAGATTGTGCTGATAAGGGCAAAATAGATGAGTTATTTTAAGAAAATTATTGTCAGGATAATATCGTTAAATGTAATATTTCTGGCAGGCATGTCGCTTTACCGCCTTATATTTTTTCTTTTTTACGGCAAGGGGCTTGATTTTACGGGATCAGGAACAGACATGCTGAAAGCTTTCTATATGGGCGTGCGTTTTGACCTTGCCGTGCTTGCCTATCTCAATATGCCGGTTATGCTTGCGCTGGTTGTTTTCGTCTTTATCGGAAACGGTGAGTATATGAAAAAGGCGCTGTCTGCGTTTAAATATTATTACGCTGCGGCAATAGGCAGCCTTTTTGTTCTCTTGTGCATAGACTTCGGCTATTACTCGTACTTCCAAAATCATCTCAATATCCTGGTTTACGGTTTTTTTGAAGACGACACAAAAGCCTTGATATCCACCATGAATGAGAACTATCCGCTGCTCCCGATAGCTTTGGGATTTATAGCGCTTTACGCGATGGTTTTCCTGCTGTCAAAATACATATTGCGCGTAAAAAACGAGAAGAAAGATCTTCCAAAAAGTTTGGTATTTAAGATTGCAGCCGCCGCAGCAATGATATTCTTGAATTTTGCCGCAGCAAGAGGCTCTTTCGGAATATTCCCGCTCGGAGTCGATAATGCCGAAATTTCGGAAAATACCTTCTTGAATAAAGTCGCCATCAACGGAGTTTACACTTTGCAGGCGGCCGTAGAGGCTAAAAATAAGGAAAACGATTTTGATTATATCGATAAAGCCGGATACAAAAATAATATAAGGCAGGCTTTTGCGGATTTTTTAAACAAAGATATCGAAGATATCCCGGAGCAAAACCCCGAACGGTCTTTGACCGTAAAATTGCCGTTCAATAAAAATATTGAAGATATAAAACCAAATGTGATTTTTATCGTCATGGAGAGTTTCGGCGCGGATCTGATAAAGTATAATTCCGAGCGGTTCAACGTGCTCGGCGAGCTCAAAAAACATTTTGACAGCGATTATCTTTTCTTGAATTTTCTTCCGGGGCATCAGGGCACCATAGGAAGCCTTGAAGCCGCAATCACAAACGTTATCAGAAGGCCTTTGTCAAAATATCTCTCGCAGTCAAAATACGCTTACGAAAAATATAAATTTTCGGGGCCGCTTCCGTACAAGGCAAAGGGATATGAAACGGTATTTATGTACGGCGGCAACGCCGGATGGCGCAATGTGGGCTCGTTTATGCCCAATATCTGAGTTGATAAAATTCTCGGCGAAGGGAGCATGAACAAAGAGTATCCGCGCAACCAGTGGGGCGTTTACGATGAATATCTGTTCGACTTTATTTTTAAGACATTGGAATCGAATGACAGCAGAAAATTCATATACGTTATGACTACTTCGAATCATCCGCCTTATTCTCTTCCGTCGGATTATAAAAAATTGCCGCTTGCGCCTCCGGATGAGCTGGAAGAGAACATTACCGGAAAGGATCTTGCCCCGAAGAGATTTGCTACTTATCA
>WQUP01000240.1 GCA_009782015.1 Endomicrobiia bacterium
TTGCTGTCGGGCAAACTGACGCCTGCAACGGCGATGGTTTCGGCTGCGTTTGCAACGCTTATTCCGCTTTACTGGATTGTTGCGATGTCCGTTTATTTTACGTTCGGCCATGACGGCACGGCGGAGCAGCAGCCGGCGCCAGCGCGTTGTCCCGGCGCACAATACGCGCAAATGTACGGACAATATCAAACCGGGGAAGCCTCGCACGGAGAATCTCAGCAACCCGGTGAAGCCCCGCACGGAGAATCTCCGCAGACCGGTGAAGCCCCGCAAACCGGAGAATACCAGCCAAACGGGGAATTCCTGCAAGTTGTAAAATCTCCGCAATGGGAATCCCATCACGGAGAATCTCCGCACTGGGAATCTCAGCACGAGGAAGCCCCGCAAGACGGCGGATTGCCGGAGTATTCTTTTGTGACCGAAGCTATTGCTCTTTCGTGGGGCATATATAAATTGTTGTTTGTAAAGCTTACGGCTGCCGTTGTCGCGGTGCACGCCGTTTTTGTCTTGATTGCCGGCGGCGCGTTTCTTGCGCTGCGGCGGATCTCTTTGATGCCGGATATTTTTGCCGGAAAATATCCGTCTTTTACGGCGTCGGTCATCTTTGCGTCGGTTCTTTTTTTGCTCTACTGCCTGCTGATGTTTTGTTATCTTTCTTTTACGCACGGCTTTTTCAGCGGCAAAGGGCTCTCTTTTAAAAATTTATTTCCTCCGTCTAAAAAAGTTTCCGGATTTTTTCGGTTTGCCGTTTTTATGGCCGCTTTTGCCGGCGCGATTCCTTTTATACTCATCAAGATACATCTGCTTCTTGCGTTTATTTTAAAAGATTTCCGCCTTTCGGACGCGTCGCTCATGACGGCGCCCCTTATTGTATCCGTTTTCACGGCGGCATACGTCGGCGTTTCGTTTTTTTATGTTCCGTTTATTATTTTAGACGGCCGCAATCTGTCGGATTCGCTTGCCGTATGCAATGAAATGATGAGCGGATACAAAACGGCTCTGTTCGGCATTTTGCTGATTTTGCTGCTTGTAAACGCCGCGGGTTATGCTCTCGGAATAGTGTGGCTGTTCACCGTGCCTTTTTCGATTTTAGTAATAACGCAGATATATGTTACAATTGCTTCAGGATACGAAGACGCGGGCATAGGTTGACAAATGGGTGTCTCTAAAAACCCCTGCTTGTCATCCCGGAAGGCAGTAGTCCGGGATCTGCCTTAAAGCTTGGATTGCCGCGGCGATTTCATCGCCTCGCAATGACAAAAGATTGGAATAAAGACCGGCTTTTGTCAACTGCAGATACCGGACAGAGACTTTCCGGTATGACAGAACTTTAGTGGTTTTTAGAGACACCCAAATATAATCAAGCCGCGGAGGGAATAAATGAAAATTACGCAGATATCGGTTTTTATCGAAAACACCAAAGGAAGACTTTACGATCTTTGCGATACTCTCGGTAAAAAAGACATAAACATTAAGGCGCTCACGCTTGCCGAGAGCCCTGAGTTCGGCATAGCGCGCATTGTCGTGGATAAAGCCGGCGAAGCGGTAAAACTGCTTAAAGAAAACGGCTTCATAGCTTCGATAGCCGAAATAGTTGCGGTGGAAGTTTCCGATAAGCCCGGCGGCCTTGCGGCCGCGCTTAAAGTTTTGGCGGACAACGACATAAATATAGAGTATATGTACGGCTTTGTTGAAAAGGCTTCGGATAAAGCTTTGATGGTTTTCAAGTTTGAAGATATAGATAAAGCTCTGGACGTTTTGTGCAGAAACGGAGTTTCGGTTGTTTCAAAAGAGACCATATTTTGCAGATAAGGCCGAAAATTTACGGACAAAAAAACTTAAATTACGGAGTCAGCCATCATGGAACATTTTTTCGCTTTTTTACTCGACTTGTCGGAAAAGACATGGCAGAAGTTTAAGCTTAACGCCGTTGCAATAATCGTGCTGTCGGTTTTGTCGTCTTTTGTTTTGACGCCGTGGTTTTTTTTGCATATTCCGCTTGATTCCGTTCCGCTGATTGCCGCGAGAATATTCTCTTTTTTGTGTTCTTTCGCGCTTGTTTACGTATGCTGGCTTTCTCTCATCGGTGTAAAAACAGGGCTGCAGGAGCTGCAAGATCCGCAAAATGTTAAAAATCCGTTCTTGGCGTGGCTGACGTTAAGCGCGTTTTGCGCGGCGCTTGTTTTTATGGCGGTCATTCCGCACATGTTTTTTGCCGAAATTGATAAAATCGAAGGCGGATTTTTATACAACTTTCTGTTTTTTCTCTTTCCGCTGACAGCGGTTCTTCTTTTCATGGCGGCCGTGCCGTCTTTTATGATGTTTATATTCGCATTGCTCGGGGGCAAAAATTTTTCGCAGGCGATCATCGCTGCGGCGGGCTTGAGCGGAAAAAATAAAAAAACTCTTTATCTGACTTTTATCGTCATCGTTCTCGTTTTCGCGGTTGTAAATATAACGGTTATAGGTGTTGTCGCGCTGTATCCGTTTGCGATTCTGTTTCTGGGGCAGATGTATATCGACTTCACGGACTTTAAAATGGACGCAAGACCGGAAATAAAGATTTATGAAAAATCAGTCCGCCCGCCGGACGAACAGTCTTTTGACGCGCGCAAATATAAAAACGAGGGGCGCGTTCAAAAAGAAGAGCCGTCCGTGCCGTTTGAAGATACTCTTGTAAAAACAAAAATCCGGCGCGGAGTTGACGATAAAGCTCCGTTTCTTGCCAAAAAAGACATAACCGAATACATATCCGTTTTAAGCGGCACGGACTCGGACCCCAAGCTTGATCCGCGCATTACCGCCGTTTCCGAAAGCGGACTCTCCGATGACGATGACGAAAAAAATGACGAGAGCAAAGAATCGGCTGAAGAGATAACGGATATCTCTTACGGCAAAGAGCCGCCGTCTTCGCCGCAGCAACACGGCGGGGAAGAGCCAATCGTCGAAATTTACAAAGACTCCGACGAAGAAGGCGCAGCCGCCGGCGCAGAGGAAGCGCGCCCCAAGACGCGCAATTTTAGAAACGTGGCCGAATACGGAATGATCGATCCCAAAAAGAAGCAATAGGCGAAAAACAAAACTTTTTCTGCAAGGCGGTAAGCGCGATAATATGATAAAAAAAATATTCGCCGTCATTGCGGCAATCTCTCTTTTTTGTCCCGCCGTTTTTGCGGGCGCAGCCGCGGGAACGACGGTTTTTAATTTCTTAAAACTTCCGGCAACGGCTTCCCAGGCCGCTCTTGCCGGAATGGCGTCCTACGACAGCGCCTCGGCTCCGCTTAATCCTTCCATGGCGGCTTTTCAGGATAAACCCATGGCGTCCGCTTCGTACGCCGCGCATTTTCAGGGAACTTCTTTCAACTCGGCAAATTTTACGCTGCCGCTTAAAAAATTCGCCCTTAACGCCGCATACGGCGGCTTAAATTACGGCGATATCGAAAACGTGCTGGAAGACGCGGACGGCGGATATGTAAAAAACGGAACTTTTACCGCCGATGACGCGTACGCGGCCTTAAGCTGCGGTTTAAAAATCACAGAATACATATCGGCAGGCGCCGGAATAAAATACGTATGGCAGACCATAGACGGCAGCAAAATCGAAGGGATCGCGTTTTGCGCAGCGGCAACTTATGTGTCCGACTACGGATGGTATATTTCTTCGGGAATGGAAAACGCCGGGCCTGACGTCGAAAGCTATCCGCTGCCTTCAAGCGCCTTTGTAAGCTTTATCGATACGTATGAGCCCAAGGACGTGATACCCGGAGAGTTTTCGTTCGGCGGGGAAGTAAGGGCGTTTTTTGACAATACTTACTGGCTTAAAGCTTCCGGCGAGTATAACTTTAAAAATATTGTTTTTGTGCGCGCCGGATACGCTCTTCCTCTGGCCGACTCAAACGGCGCGCTCGGCAGCTGGTATGAGACCAACTTTTCTTTCGGGATAGGCTTCAGTTACGAATTTTTTAAAATAGATTACGCATGGCTGCCGTTCGGAGATCTTGGCAGCACGAACATGTTTTCGCTTCAAATAACGTTTTAACGGCTGAAGCTGGGAAGCTGAGAAGTTGGGAAGTTTAGCAACGGCTATAACGGCGGAAGGCTTTGTTTTTGCTCAGCTTCTCAGCTGCTCAGCCCTCTCAGCTTCTAAAAGGCAAACAATGAAAAGAAAAATCCTATCTCTTATTATCGCCGCTTTAATTCTTCTCTCCGGAGCGTCCGGCGGTTTTGGCGCGGACGGGGCGGGAAACGCAAGGCATAGAAACAAAATAAGCGGCCGTCTTTTGGCGCTGCAAACTTCCGCGCGTCCGGCTTTGCCGGCAGGCGTTAAGCAGCGCGAGTCGCGCGTCAAAGATGTGCCCGACGGGTATGCTAGCGTTCTTCTTTATCCGGAAAATAAAAACAGCGATAATCTGGACATATCGTTTTTTACTTCGCGCGGCATAAAATACGTCAAATCAAAAAATGCAGTTTCCGCAATAATGCCCGTAACTCTAATAAGTTCGCTGTCCGAGATGCGGGGATTAGATCGCGCCGACATAGCCGAACCGGCTAAAACGCTTGAAGCGGTAACGGAAGGCCGCGACCTGATAAAGGCGACAACTCTGCTCTACGGCGGCATGGGCGGACAACGCGTAAAAATAGCGGTCGTTGACGTGCAGTTTAAAGGGTTTGACGTTCTTCAGGGAAAAGGCGAGCTGCCGAAAAACCTGACAACTAAAGATTTTACCGCAGGCCCTTACGCCAATCCCGACGACGCGCCGGCGATAGATCCTATCAGGGAAAATTCCGACATCTCCGGCGGCGTGCACGGCTCGGCGTGCGCCGAGATAATTTACGATATTGCTCCGGCGGCGCAGATATATCTTCTGAAAGTGGATTACGAGCCGTCGTTTCAAAACGCTTTGCAGTACTGCGCGAAAAACGGCATAAAGGTTGCAAGCGGTTCCATAGGCTGGAGTGCGGGAGACAGTTTTATTGACGGCACAGGCCCTCTTGCGCAGTACGTTGAAACCGCGTCAAGAAACGGAGTCCTCTGCGTTTTTGCCGCCGGCAACGAAGCCCAGGAATCGTGGCTCGGGACTTTTACCGACGACGGTTTTGGTTTTATGAAATTTCCCGACGGAAACAGTTACATCGATATAGACGCGCCTTATGGATTTGATCTGGAGTGGGACGATTATACTTCGGCAAGCAGCCGCTACACGGCATACGTTTATGACAGGAACGGCTCCTTTTTGGGCTCGACATCGTACGCTTACGGGGACCCTCCCGTCGTCTCGTTTCAAAAGGCCTCTTACAACAATTATAAGTTCAGGGTTAAAATAGCAAAAGATCCGGATTCGCCGGCATTGGCTTTCAGGCTTTGCTTTACTTACGGTTCTCTGGCGGGCACAGCTAAAGCAAGTTCGCAGTCAAGCATCTCTGCGCCGGCAGACGCCAGATCCGCTCTTAGCGTCGGCGCCGTCGGCATTTTAAACTGGAGCGACGGGCCGATAGAGTATTACAGTTCGTGCGGTCCCGTTCGTGCGGCGACAGATCCGGCTAATCCCTATTATGCCGAGGCTTCTTCTGCCGCGGTAAAACCGGAAATTGTCGGCCCGACAGGCGTAACGACACTCTCTTACGGCAAGCAGTCTTTTTTCGGAACTTCCGCCGCAACGCCGCATATTGCGGCCGCGGCCGCAATGATCTTATCGGTTCCGGAGTTCAGCTCGCTTTCGCCGGCGCAGCTCAAAAGCAAAGTTTTGTCTTACGCTCAAAAGATAGACCTGAAGAATTATCCGGAGTATCCTAACAACACTTACGGTTACGGGCAGCTTATTTTAAGCTCAACTCTCGGGCCTTCCGCGGATTTTAACGATATAGTGTGTTTTCCAAATCCAATCAGCATAAGCAAAAGCGCAAAAAAGCTGGTTAAGATTACCAATCTTCCGTTTTATGCGGTTGTGTCGGACATAAACATATTTACCGTTTCCGGCGAGCTTGTGAAATCGTTTGGCGCCGGCGACGTGCAAAACGACAACGACAGGGGAACCGTATTTTGGGATTTAAAAAACCAAAGCGGCGCGCAAGTCGCCCCAGGAGTGTATTTTGCAGTGATTAATACGCCGTTAAGCGGAAAGAAAGTGAAGAAGATAGCGGTACAAAAGTAAGATGCGAGGATGCGAAGACGCATGGATGCATGGCAGCGGCGTTAAAGAAAAAATCTCCGCGACTAAGTCACGGAGATTTTTTGCCTTTTTTGTCGCTACTTCGCCTCTTCGCGTCCTCGCCTCATCGCATCATCTTTACTCGAACTTAAATCCCACATACAAAGAGATTACCGAATACTTTTCATCGTAGCTTTTGTTCGTGTTCTTTGCAGTGTAAGAGAGGTTGTTTATCGCGTATATGGCTTCTATTACGAGGTAGCTTATGCTTACGCCTATGCCGCCGGCATAGTAGAGCCCGCCGGAAGAAGATTGAATCCAGTTTGTGCTGCCGTTCATAAATGCGGAATAGCCGAGCCTTCCGGTCAAAAATGCGTAGTTGTCAGCAAGCCCGTAAAGAGGGGTGCGCAGTTTCGCGCCGACATATACGGGAAGAAACGATACGTTCCCGTTGGCCTGATCGTTGTTTTTAAACTCTCTGGGCAGATCGTAAACCGCTCCGGCGCCGGCTGCAAATATATTGCCGAAGTACTTAAAATATTCAAATCCCGCGGAAATCCCGACGTTTGTGTTCTGGTCTGAGCCTGCGAGAGTCATAACTCCCTGCGGCTGAATGCCGAGTTTTACTATGAATTCCTGATCATCCTGAGCCTGCGCAAAAGCGGCAACGGAAACTGCAAAAAGCATCGCTGAAACAACTAAAAATCTTTTCATTTTTATGCCTCCCGATGTATTTACTTGTGCGCTTTTGTTATATAATATATGAAATCAAAATACAAGAACGATAAAAGCAGAGTGAAGAGTGAGGAGTGGAGAGTGGAGATACGGCTTTGCATATAAAAGACAATTGTCGTTGTCGTATCTTCACTCCTCACTCTCCACTCTTCACTCTGTCTTTAAAAGGGGTTTTATGATTTCTCTCATCTACTCGTCGGCCATAAACGGCATAGACGCTCACGGCGTGGAAGTCGAAACATATATCTCTTCGGGCATGCCGGTTTTTTCAATAGTCGGGCTGCCTGACGCCGCGGTAAAAGAATCGAGGGACAGAGTATTTGCCGCTTTGAAAAATTCGGGTTATGACTTTCCTTCAAAAAAGATTACCGTAAACCTCGCGCCCGCGGACATCAAAAAAGAAGGCGGGATGTTTGACCTGCCTATAGCGCTCGGGATTCTTGCTTCCTGCGGGAAAATAAAAAAAGAAAATTTAAAACGTTTTTGCGCAATAGGCGAGCTTTCTCTTGACGGAAAAATAAGAAAGGTCAGGGGCGTTTTGCCCGTAGCTTTAAGCCTTAAGAAAAACAAAATCAAAAATTTTATAGTCCCGTTTGCAAACAGGGAAGAAGCCGCGGTTGCAAAAAGCGCGGACGTATTTCCTTTTGAAACTCTTGCCGAGGCCGCAAGTTTTATAGAAGGAACGCTCAAATGCGAGCCGTTTAAGTACGACGGCTTTTCGGCAATGCCCGCCGATGCCGGAGAAGAGTTTGACTTTGCCGACATCAAAGGGCAGCAGAGCGCCAAACGCGCCGCGGAGATCGCAGCGGCCGGCGGACACAATATGATAATGTCAGGGCCTCCCGGCTCCGGAAAAACCATGATAGCCAAAAGAATTCCGGGAATACTTCCCCAAATGTCTTTTGACGAATCTATAGAAACTACAAAAATCTGGTCTGCCGCGGGACGCGATTTTTCCGGAGGGCTCATAAAACGCAGAACTTTCAGAAGCCCGCACCATACGACTTCTGCCGTAGCTTTGGCCGGCGGCGGCGCGGTTCCCAAGCCCGGCGAAGTAAGCCTTGCGCATAACGGAGTTTTGTTCCTTGACGAGTTTGCTGAGTTCAGGCGCGACGCGCTGGAAGTTTTACGCCAGCCGCTTGAAGACAGATACATAACCGTTTCGCGCGCCAAAACAAGCATTGTGTTTCCGGCGTCGTTTATGCTCGTCGCGGCCATGAACCCGTTCCCCTGCGGTAATCTCGGGCACAGGGAAAAACAATGCGTTTGCAATCCTAACCAGGTTCAAAAATACAGAAGCAGAATATCCGGCCCGCTGATGGACAGGATAGACATACACGTAAACGTTCCTGCTCTCAAAGTTTCGGAACTCACTTCCATGGCCGAATCCGGCGAGAGTTCCGGAAAGATAAAAGACAGAGTCGCCAAAGCCGGAAGATTGCAGGCCGAAAGATTTAAAGATTTGAAAATATACTCAAATGCCCAGATGGGACAGAAAGAGATAAAAAAATACTGCGTCCTTGACGCTGCTGCCGCGGATTTGCTCAAAACCGCGATAGAAAAACTGAATTTTTCGGCAAGAGCGTACGACAAAATATTAAAAGTCGCAAGAACCATAGCCGACTTGTCCGGCAGCGAAACGATTAAAACCGAACATATAGCCGAAGCGGTGCAGTACCGCGCTTTCGACAGAGTTAATAGTTAATAGTGAATAATTAATAGTTTTGGAGCGGCTATGCCGCGATATTTAGTGTCGTCTGCCGTTAACTATTAACTATTCACTATTAATTATTAATTGACGTTAAAAGGATTCAAAATGAAAAAGTACCTAAAAGAGTTTGAAAAGCTGGTTTGTATTATGGCAAAGCTCCGCTCAAAAAACGGCGGCTGTATGTGGGACAGGGAGCAGACGCATGAATCGCTTGTAAAATATCTCATAGAAGAATCAAAGGAAGTAAAAAAAGCCGTGGCGAAAAAAGACATGAAAAATCTCGAAGAGGAACTAGGCGACGTTCTGCTTCAGATTGTTTTCCACGCGCAAATAGGCAAGGAAGATAAAGAGTTCGACATAGCCGGAGTGATTAGCGCATTGAACAAGAAACTTATCC
>WQUP01000241.1 GCA_009782015.1 Endomicrobiia bacterium
TCGGAACTCAGGCACGATAAACCCGCGTACTATCCCGTAGAAAAAATAGCTCCCGGAATAATCGAAAGGGCTTCAGTGGACAGGCCTCTTAAGACCGGCATAAAAGCCATAGATTCCATGATTCCGATAGGAAGAGGGCAGAGAGAACTTATAATCGGCGACAGAGGCACGGGAAAAACGGCCATAGCGATAGATACTATAATAAACCAGAAAAAACTCGATATGGGTTTAAAAAGAGTCATTTGCATATACTGCTCCATAGGACAGAAAAAATCGAATCTTGCGTCGATAACGGCAAAGCTTAAGGAAGAAGGCGCAATGGATTATACGGTCGTAGTTGCGGCCACGGCGTCGGATCCCGCTTCAATGCAGTACATAGCTCCGCTTGCCGCATGTGCGATAGGCGAGTATTTTATGGATAAGGGAGAAGACGTTCTTGTCGTTTATGACGATCTGACAAAGCATGCGTGGGCTTACAGGCAGTTATCTCTTTTGATAAAGAGGCCTGCCGGACGCGAAGCTTACCCGGGAGACATATTCTACCTGCACTCAAGGCTTCTTGAAAGAGCGTCCAGGATGTCCGACCGGAGAGGCGGCGGCACGCTCACCGCTCTTCCGGTAATAGAGACGCAGGGCAACGATATGTCCGCTTATATCCCGACAAACGTAATTTCCATTACCGACGGGCAGATATATCTCGAAGCTGATTTGTTCAACGCCGGAATACGCCCGGCCATAAACGTGGGGCTTTCGGTATCGCGCGTAGGCGGCGCTGCGCAGACTAAGTCCATGAAACAGCTTGCGGGACCCGTAAGATTAGAGCTTTCTCAGTTCAGGGAACTTCAGTCTTTTGCCCAGTTCGGCAGCGATCTTGACGAAGATACTCTAAAAAGGCTTGAAAGGGGAAGAAGAATTACGGAAATTCTCAAACAGCCGCAGTACAGGCCGTACGACGAGATTTCGGAAACGCTTTCGCTTTTCGCCGTCACTTCCGGGCTTTTTGACAATATAGACGCCGATAAAGTTGCCGCTGCGGAAGCGCAGATGATAGAATACGTAAAAAAGACATGCCCGGAAACCGTCAAGAAACTTTCGACGGGCGCTAAAATCGACGACAATTTCAAGGATGAACTCAGGAAAAACATAGAAGAGTTTAAAAAGACAATTGCGAATTACGAATGACGAATTACAAATCAACACCAAAACGTAACGGCTTTATTGTTTTTAATTCCCCCGATTTAGACATTCGGGGGCAGGCTCCATTCGTAATTTGTAATTCGTAATGGGGTTTCTCTAAAAACCCCATCGTCGTGTCATCCTGAACTTGTTTCAGGATCTGCCGTTAATGTTTTTACGACGAGATGCTGAAACAAGTTCAGCATGACACCAGTTTGGTAGTGTCGGTTTTAGGGGTTTTTAGAGAAACACAATTGCAGTTAAATTGCCGTTAAAGGTATTTATGCCGCAGAACTTACAACAGCTTAAGAAAAGAATCAAAACTTCCCAGAGCATAGCCCAGATTACCAAAGCTATGGAGATGATAGCCGCGTCAAAAATACGCAAGGCGCAGAACTCCGTCGAAAAACATAATCCGTACGCCAAAAAGATAAGTTTTATGGTGCAGAAAATTCTTACCGACAGAGATCTTCTGGAAGGTATAGAGATGTTTTCAAAAGAGAGGCGTGGAAAAAAATTTATATACGTTATCTCTCCGGATAAAGGGCTTTGCGGAGGGCTTGTCGTAAACCTGTTTAAAAAACTTAACTCTTACGCTTCCAAAGACGACGTGATTGTTTCTGTCGGGAAAAAAGCGGGAAATTACGCCCTTAAATACGGCTACAATGTTCTGGCGTCTTTTAATATGGGAACGTCTTTTCCCAAATACGAAGACATATTCCCGATGCTTGAACTTGCGAGGAAATATTACATGTCCGCAGAAGCCAGCGCCGTAAGCGTCGTATATACAAAATTTAAAAATATGCTTGCGCAGGAAGCGGTTGCTAAAGAAATATTTCCCGTAAAGCAGGATGAAAACTTTAAAGACAACGGCATAGATTACGTTATGGAGCCCGGAGGCGCGCAGATTTTAAAGGATTTGATGCCGTATTATTTGGAAGTCGAGTTTTACGGCGCTCTTATGAATTCGTACGCTTCGGAGCAGGCTTCCAGAATGACGGCCATGGGCAACGCAAAAGAGAACGCCAACGAAATTTCTCAGTCGCTTACAAATTTATATAATAAGTCCAGACAGGAAAAGATTACTAATGAAATTCTTGATCTTGCAAACGGACAACAGGGAATCTGAAAATGGAAAACAACGGAAATCAGAACGCTTACGGCACGGTTATAAGAGTACAGGGCGCAATTGTGGATTTTAAATTCGACGGCGCCGTTCCGGAAGTGTTTGAGGCTTTGACTTTGAAAATGCCCGACGGCAGCGATCTTGTGCTTGAGACGATGTTTGAGATGGACAACTCAGAAGTGAGAACCATAGCCATGGGCTCTACCGACGGAATGAAAAGAGGGATGAAAGCCGAAAGGAGTTTCGCTCCGATAAAGGTGCCCGTGGGAGAAAAAACTCTCGGAAGGATTTTTAATGTTTTAGGCAGGCCCATTGACGCTTTGGGTGAAATTGACGCTTCGGTGGAAAGGCATCCCATACACAGAAAAGCCCCGGCTTTTGTCGATCAGAAAACTACGCCGGAAATGCTTGAAACCGGAATGAAAGTCATAGATTTGATTTCGCCGTTTACAAAAGGCGGTAAAATAGGAATATTCGGCGGAGCCGGAGTAGGAAAAACAGTTATCGTAAAAGAGCTCATAAGAAACATAGCCATGGTTCACAAAGGACACTCGGTTTTTGCCGGCGTCGGCGAGAGAACGAGAGAAGGGACGGATTTGTGGACTGAAATGGTTGAGTCCAAAGTTATGGATAAAACCGTTTTGGTTTTCGGCCAGATGAACGAGCCTCCGGGAAACAGAATGAGAGTGGCTTTGACCGCTTTGACGATGTCTGAGTATTTCAGGGACGAAAAAGGCGAGAACGTTCTTTTGTTTATCGACAATATTTTCAGATTCGCGCAGGCCGGAAGCGAGGTGTCGGCGCTGCTTGGCAGAATGCCGTCGGCCGTAGGATACCAGCCTAATTTGGCGCAGGACATGGGCGATCTGCAGGAGAGAATCGCTTCTACTAATAAAGGTTCCGTAACGTCGGTGCAGGCGGTTTATGTTCCGGCGGACGATTATACGGACCCGGCGCCTGTTGCTATTTTTGCGCATTTGGACGCCACGATTACTCTGGACAGAGCTATCATGGAACAGGGGCTTTATCCCGCAGTAAATCCGCTCACGTCGTCTTCGAGGCTTTTGGATCCGAACGTTGTCGGCGAAGAGCACTACAATGTGGCGATGTCCGTTAAAAAAATACTTCAGAAATATAAAGATTTGCAGGATATAATCGCGATACTCGGAATGGACGAACTTTCCGACGAAGATAAATTGACCGTTTCAAGAGCCAGAAAAGTCCAGAGATTTTTAACCCAGCCGATGTTTGTCGCGGAAACTTTTACCGGGCTTGAAGGCAGATACGTCAAAACTGCGGATACGGTAAGAGGATTTAAAGAGATTATCGAAGGCAAGCACGACAATCTTCCGGAACAGGCTTTTTATATGGTAGGCACAATAGAGGAAGCAGCGGAAAAAGCCGCAAAAAGTTCCGCTCCCAAGGCAGAAACCAAGGATAAGGCGGCAAAATGAGCGGCATGCAGCTTGAGATTTTATCTCCGGAAGGCGTCTCGTATAAAGGCGAAGTGTCGTCTATAGTATTTCCAACGGCATCCGGAGTCATAGTGGTATTGCCGGGACACGTAAACCTTGTGACAAAATTGAAAGACGGCGAAATTATAATAGAGAGCGCGCAGGGGCAGAAGAAAATAACAGTCAGCGGGGGATTTGCGGAAATTCTGGCAAACCGTGTCAGCGTTGTTACGGAATTTGCCGTGCCGTCGGATGAAGCTAATGAATATAAAATCGAACTGGCCAAAAAACAGGCAGAAGAGATGAAAAAAAAGAGAAAAGATTTTGTAGATTCTGCTATAATGGAATCCGAGCTCAAACGTTCGGTGTCGGAGCTCAGATCAAATATGGGCGTAAAAAGGAAAAAGATATGAGAAACCGCAGCCTGAAAGCATGTTCAGTCATGTTTTGCTTTGCCGCGCTTTTTTTGTTTTCATGCGCTTCTTCAAAATCCGCCAAGCGCGAAGTTTTAGGGCCCGACGATCAGGTAGCTTCGGCAAAACCCGTGATAATAGCCAAAAAAATAGAAATCGGAAGGTATCCGGACGGAACGGCTAAGGGATATAAATACGTCTCAAATTACAGCGCGGATACGGTTTACGCCACGGAGACGATAGACGCGAAAGGCAACAGCATTCTTGACGGAAAAATTCCGGACGGCATGATTGTGCAGTATTACGATAAGGGCAATGTGGCCGCGGAGTACAATTATAATGCCGGCAAGCTAGAAGGGATAGTGAAGGAGTACTATCCGGACGGCAGCGTTGCGGCGGTAAAAAACTATAAGGCCGGAGAGCTCAGCGGCCCCGTCAAAGAGTACTATCCGAACGGCAATGTGAGGGAAGAATCTTCTTATAGCGACGGCATTTTGTCCGGCAGCGTTAGAAAATATTCCGATACGGGCACGCTTTTATCCAGAGACGAGTATCAGGACGGCGACTTGAACGGCGTGTGCAAAGAGTTTTACATAAACGGGAAAACTAAAACCGAAACGGAGTACATGAACAATAAAAAAGAAGGTTTCAGAAAAGAGTACGACGCAGGAGGAATCCTTCTTGCCGAATACAACTACTCTTCCGACAAGCTTGAAGGGCAGCAAAAGAAATATTACGAAGACGGCAATATACAAATGATTGCAAATTACGCGAACAATAAACAGGAAGGCGAAACAAAGATTTTCAGCAACAATAATTCCGATACTCCGATATTCATAGACATATACAAAAACGGCGTAAAAATAAAAAGACGGGCTTACAGCACGCAAGGCAAGATTCTTTTTACGACTAATTATTAAAACGGCTGATGCATGGATGCTAGGATGCGAAGAGGCGCGGTAACGGCACAAACGGGTGTTTATTGCGAGGCAGCGAAAGCGAAGCTTTGACGCGGCAGGCCGGAAAGCTAACATAAATAACAGTTATATTGTCTAGATTGCTGCGGCAGCCTTGCTGCCTCGCAATGACGACAGAAAACAGGAGCAGGAACATGTCAGGTCATAATAAGTGGGCAAGTATTAAGCACAAAAAAGCCATTACGGACGCTAAAAAAGGCAAAGTTTTTACAAAAATTATCAGGGAAATAGTCGTTGCGGCAAAAGAGGGCGGCGCTCAGGTTGAAAACAATGCGCGCCTGAGAAAAGCCATTGAAGATGCAAAAGAAGCAAATATGCCGCAGGACAATATTAAGAAAGCCATTCAAAGAGGAACCGGCGAAATTCCAGGCGCCGTATATGAGGAAATATCATACGAAGGCTACGGCCCTGCCGGTGTGGCGCTGATAGTCGAAGTCACAACGGACAACAAAAACAGGACTGCGTCGGAAATAAGAAAGATGTTTTCAAGCCATTCCGGAAATTTAGGCGAAAGCGGCTGCGTCGGCTGGATGTTTACGAGAAAAGGCTGCGTTACGGTGGACAAATCCGCCGCCGATGAAGACGCTCTCATGAATATCGCGCTTGAAGCCGGAGCCGACGATTTTAAAAGCGAAGCTGACAGCGACATATATGAAATTATCACTTCTCCGTCCGATGTTGATAAAATGAAAACCGTTTTGAAAGAAAAAAACATTCCGGCAGCGTCAGCCGAAATTTCGATGATCCCGCAGACATACGTAAAACTTGCCGGAGACGACGCAAAAAGCATGCTCAAACTCATGGACGCGCTCGAAGAGCACGACGACGTCAAGAACGTTTATGCCAACTTTGACATATCGAAAGAGGAAATGGAGAAGATAGAAGCGTAACGACAGAGTGGAGAGTGAAAAGTGAAGAGTGAAGATACGACAAAGCCGTCATTGCGAGGCGACAAGGTCGCCGAAGTAATCCAGAGTAGTCGGTCGTATCTTCACTCCTCACTCTTCACTCTGCTGTTAGGAGTTTGATATGATAGTCCTTGGCATAGATCCTGGCCTTTCTCTGACGGGGTGGGGGGCGGTGCAAGCTCAGTCCCGCGACAAAATCATACCTTTGCAGTACGGCTGCATACGCACAAAACCTTCCGAGACATTGCCGCAGCGGCTTCACAACATCAATATAGAGCTCCAAAAGCTTATAGACACATACAGACCCGAAGTTGTCGCGATAGAAGAACTGTTTTTTCTTAAAGAATCCAGCGTCGTTGCCGCGGTAGGACAGGCTCGCGGCGCGATAGTTCTCACGGTCGCTTTAAACGGCATTAAGCTGTTCGAATACAATCCGAGGCTCGTAAAAATGGCCCTGACGGGATACGGCTCGGCGGATAAACACCAGATGCAGCACATGGTGAAGACATTATTAAGGCTCAAAGAGATACCTAAACCCGATGACGCAGCAGACGCTCTGGCAATGGCGATTTGCCATATAAATACTAACTACAGAGTGAAAAGTGGGGAGTGAGGAGTGAAGATACGTCAAAGACCGATGTTTTGCCGTTGCTGTCATTGCGAGACGCTGAAAGCGTCGCGGCAATCCGGAGCAGTTGTTGTATCTTCACTCCTCACTCTTCACTCTCCACTCTTTCGTTTAGAGGTAAAATATGCTCGACTATTTGAACGGAATACTTGATTCGAAATCAACCGATGCCGTAACCGTCGAAACAGGCGGGATCGGCTATAAAGTTTATGTGCCGCTTTCGACGTATTCAAAGCTGCCTAATGCCGGAGGCGCGGTAAAATTGTACATAGTCGAAGCCGCGGCCGGAATGTACGGGGGCGTCATATCTCTTTACGGATTTTTGACGAACGAAGAAAGGGATATGTACATGCTTATAAAGGATGAAGTTCCGGGAACCGGCGCAAAGAAAGCTATGGAATACACCGACAAAATTTCAAAATCTTTTGCTGATTTCAAAAGCGCTGTGCTGTCTAAAAACGCTTCTATGCTGTCGGATATTTTCGGATTTACAAAAAAAACATCGGACAAACTTATCGCCGCGCTGAAAGATAAAATAGCTTCCGTAAGCGTGAGCGGCCCTGAGAAATGGCAGAGTATAAATGCCGAAGCCGAAAATACCGTTGCGGCCGAAGCCGCAGCCGGACTTGTAGCATTGGGGTATAAGGAAGCCCAGGCCAGAAGCGCTGTAAGCAAAGCTTATCAAGGCAATTGCGGCATAACGCTGGAAGAACTAATAAAGAAAGCTTTAAAACACTTATAATTACAGAGTGAAGAGTGGGGAGTGAGGAGTGAAGATACGTCGATATTTTGCCGTTGCCGTCATTGCGAGACGCTGAAAGCGTCGCGGCAATCCAGAGCAGTTGTCGTATCTTCACTCCTCACTCTTCACTCTCCACTCTGCAGTTAAAACGGGAAAGCCAATGGATGAAATTGAAAGAATCGCAGAACCGGAACAGATCACGGAAGAAGAGAGAATCGAAAACTCTCTCAGGCCTCAGTGTCTCGACGATTTTGTAGGCCAGGAAAAACTCAAAGAAAACCTCAAAGTTTTCATAGAAGCCGCGAAAAAAAGGCAGGAGGCTTTGGACCACTGCTTATTTTACGCGCCGCCCGGGCTTGGAAAAACTACGCTCTCCCACATAATAGCCAAAGAAATGGGCGGAAATCTCAGAATGACTTCAGGTCCCGTTTTGGAAAGAGTCGGCGATTTAGCGGCTATTTTGACAAACCTTTCCGAAGGCGACATATTTTTCATAGACGAAATTCACAGAATGAATCATCTTGTGGAAGAGTCTCTCTATCCCGTGATGGAAGATTTTGAACTTGATATAATTATCGGCCAAGGGCCGTCGGCAAAAACGATAAAGCTTCCTGTTCCGAGATTCACGCTTGTCGGAGCCACTACGCGCGCCGGGCTTTTGTCCAGCCCTCTCAGAGACAGATTCGGCATAGTCGGTCATCTCAATTTTTACGATATAAAAGAGCTGAAACTCATAGTAAAACGTTCCGGCGCCATAATGAACGTCGAAATAGACGACGACGCAAGCGAGGAAGTCGCAAAGCGCTCGAGAGGCACTCCGAGAATAGTCAACAGGCTTCTCAAAAGGGTGCGCGATTTCGCGGAGCTGAGGACTAACGGAAAAATAACGCGCAAAGTCGCGCAGGAGGCTCTTGACGCTCTTGAAGTGGACAACGCCGGTCTCGACAAAATGGATAGGCTTTTGCTTATGACCATGATAGAAAAGTTCGGCGGCGGCCCGGTAGGCGTCGATACAATAGCCGTGGCAATTTCCGAAGAAGCAGACACAATTACCGATGTTTACGAGCCGTACCTCATACAATCCGGTTTTCTCGCGCGTACCCCGAGAGGCAGGGTGGTTACCGAAGCCGGATATAAACACGCCGGAATCACTCCTCCGAAGAATTTGCAAAAAGAACTGTTTTAACGGCAAGTAATAATTAATAATTAATAATTAAATACGACAACGGCGACATTTTTGCCGTTAAATTCCCCTTTTTCAAAAGGGGTGGCAGGCGTAGCCTGACGGGGTATGGCTGCCGTGCGGATGTTTGTTATTTTTGTCTTTGCCAATCTTCTAAACATCCAACCCTCTAACCCTCAGTTTTTTTTGTATAATTATTCCCATGAAAAGAAAACTGCTTCTCCATATATGCTGCGCTCCGTGCTCGGCGTCTGCTGTCAAGATGCTTCAGGACGAATTCGATATATTGTTTTACTGGCATAATCCCAACATATACGATGCTGCGGAGTACGATAAAAGAAAAAGTTCGGCGGCGGATTACGCGAAGAGGCTCGG
>WQUP01000242.1 GCA_009782015.1 Endomicrobiia bacterium
CCGCTAAAAGACTTGCTGCTTTCTTCATCGTTTCCCCCTTTTATTTTTCCTGCCGGATGTTGACGCCCTGGCCTTCCGGCAGAGAACTTCTGTCCGCCGTTGAGGAGGTGTCGCCATCTTTAAGTATTATTATTTCCACTCTTCTGTTCTGTTCCATTCCAGCAGCCGTGGCATTTGTGGCTATCGGTTTGAGTTTTCCGTAACCTATCGCCGTTATTCTGCTGTCGTCAACGCCTTCTTTGACGAGGAAGTTTTTAACCGACTTCGCGCGGTTTTCGGAAAGCGTTTGGTTGTGCATTACCGAGCCTCTGGCGTCCGTATGGCCTTCAATCAATATATTATTGTTAGGATACATTTTGAGCAGATCGGAAACTTTGCCGAGCGTCTTTACTGCTCCGGGTTTAAGAGCATATTTATCGGTATCGAAAAGAACTTTTGCGCCGAACGATATTTCAAGACCTCTTTCGGTTTCCTTTATTTTCGTTTCCGCGATTACCGGAGTAGTCAAAATTCTTATCTGCTTCGGATCCGCAACTGCGAGGTTGCCGTAGTTGTCCGTTGCTTCAAGCGTCGCGTGATACAGGCCGTCCGGATTCATAACTCCGAAATTGTTTGTGCCGTCCCAAACCAAGTCAAGCGGAGGCTCGCCCTTGTCAGTGAACGTCTTTACTACATCCCCGTCAGGATTTTTAATCTCGATCTTCCAGCTGTCTATGCCGGACGGATCGTAAGCCCAAGGCTCAAGAGTCGCTTTCTCTTTCTTGTCCGGATGTATTGTGTCGGGACGGGTTTTCAAAGCTATCTGCGGAGGTACCTGATCGTGCTCTACGGCAAAAGGCATGGCGGTTTCTTTTGAGCCAAAGTTGAGCATAGCGTCAAAGAACACTTTAAAATAAACTCTCAATTCGTCGAAAGTGCCTAGCTCATTATTGGACGCGGTTGCCTGATCGGCCATCAAATCCAAAACAGCAGGGTCGGTTTTGCGTCCTGCGGCATATTCCATACCCACGTTAAACCATTCGCCCAAATCTCTGCTTATATGAGCGAGGTAAAGTTCGTCATAAGTCTCGCCGAACTGCTTATGCCAGTCTTCCGGCCCCCAATAATTTCTCATGTAAGCGGCTTTAAAGAGATACGGCTTTCTGTCAACCGTAAGGCTTGTCTTAAAATAACCTATCATCGAACTGAGATAAGCGGTTGAAGGATCTTTATCCGGAGTATATGCGTAACTCAGCGTCGCCAGATCTTCTCCGACTTCAAAATCATACAAAATATGAACTTTATCTTTTATTATCTGCGCAAGAAAGTACAGCGAGCCGATATATCTGTTAGGAGCGACCGTGCCGTTGACATAAGCGTTTTCCCATACGGTCGAGCCGTCGTAATTCCAGTAAATTTGCCTGTCGAGAGTGCCGAAATATCTGGCAAGATTCGCTTTTGCGGCAAAAGAAAAAGGCGCGTCTTCTTCGGGATTCAAATTATACGCGGCCGGATTATTCGGCTCAAAATTGTAAAACCAAGTCGAAGGAGTAGGGTCGTAAGTAAACACAAACGAGAAGTTGCTGGTTTCCCTGTTGTCAAAACCGCCAACGGGATTTCTCCACCATACCCAAAACGGGCTTTCCGGATCGCGCGGCGCTACGGAAATAGGGCCGTTAGTCGGCGGATTGCCGGCAGGAACTCCGTAAGCCAACGGCATAGCCTCAAGAAGCGGCTTTTGGTAGAAGTAGCCCAAATAAGCGTTCATAGTATTGGTAAGCTTCTTCTCTACGGACGCATTTGCCTTATGTCTGTTTCCCGCGACAAGACCGCGGTATTCGTATCCGAACTTTATCGTGTCCATCCACAGTTTCTTAGGTACGGTAAACTGCACGGAACCGCCCAAAGCGTCTATCTGCTCGGTAACGCCGTACTTAATATTGTATGGAGTTCCGTCAATTCCTAAGCCCGGCGACGTGTGTTCTACCAGCTGATAATCCCAGCCGATCCTGAACGGCCTGTACAAAACGCCAAGCTGTATATTGTTGCTTCCCAGCACATTAAAATCCGTATTGAGCTGGAAGTTGCGCATTCTCTCGTCAGGATGGCCGTAAGGTATTATGTGGTCGGAATAAAAGAAGTTTACATTGCTGCCGAATATGTTTTTGTACTTTATGTATATGCCCTGCTTGTAGTCCTGCAACACTTCTTCGCCGTAAATTACGTCAAGATCTCCGAAAAAACCTCTGGTTTTCAACTGCCAGTAATCCGGAGTATAATGTCCCGAGTAGCGCAGATAGTTGTCCGGAGAATCGTGTTTGGGAAACATCTCAAACATATCTCCGGCGTTTACCCAGCCGTTGTGCTGATAGTTTCTGTAATAGGTAAGGCTTCCCAGGTCGTTGGCCACGCCGATCATGGCGTTTGTCCAGTCCATGCGCGGAAAGAATTGTCCGTTGTAATCGAGCCTGTGCTCGTGATTAACCGGAATCCAGTATCTGTCGGCGTAATTGCCGTTAAACAAAAAACCGAACTGTGCAAAAAACCAGTCGGCCGGTTTGATGCCTACATTTAAAAGAAGATTTTGTCCGTAGGTGTCTTCCCAATTATTTTTTGGATTTTCGGAAGGAACATAATTAAACAGTTTATTGAGCCCGTCAAGCCCGGGATTAACTATCCAGCCGTCTCCGGCTTTGTGGAATATATAGTCAAAGGTCATTTCGCCTTTGATATCTATTGTACCCGTATCCTGAGTGTCGGGACTTAACCTGTTAAATCTTTCGTAGTACGGGAAAACGTCGGCGCGTGCAGCCGGCACAAAAGCCGTGCCGATTAAGAGAAGAGCCGGAATAATTCCTGCTATAAGAGATTTGAATCTCATTAATAATCCCGTTAAATTTGATTGCGGTCGGAAGAAATTTTACATTAAAAAACTATGTGTGTCAATGCAACGAGGACGCTACCAAGTTCCATTTGCTATTGCAACACCTGTCGTAAGCCGTAGCAGTTAAGTCTTTTAAAGAAGAAAAAGGTTTTTTATTAGTAGGCAGTGTCGTTGTTTTTCTTTTTGGTACTTTTTCTTTTTGTGGATAAATATGGCGACTTGTGGAAAACAGGGATAAGTTGCGCAGGGTAGAATTAGTAAAATGTATCAATGAAAACATACACAAGACTGACAGAAGAAGAACGAAACGAAATTTTAGTATTGCTAAGTAAAGAAATCGGGGTAAACGAAATAGCGAGGCGATTAGGACGAAATAA
>WQUP01000243.1 GCA_009782015.1 Endomicrobiia bacterium
TTGAAGCTTTTACGGTGGGCTTGGCAGAGTTATGCATTGCGTATTTTCCTTCTTTGCTTGCGCAGCCCATACCGATATTTTTTAAAGCTCCGCCGAAACCCGATATCTCGTGGCCTTTAAAATGATTCATAAAAATAAAACTGTCGCTTTGGACTATGTCCCTGCCGATCGAAACGGTTTTAAAATGCTTTAAATTTACTTCGATATCCTGCTTATCGTTTCCCCTTAACCCGTCGCCTATTATTACGGGGCATCCGCAAGTTTCGATTGTAAAACCGTGTTTGTTTGCCAAAAGTATATGGTGATAAGCGTCAGAACGCTTGCCGACGTAAATCGTGGAAGAATCGGTTAAAAACGGGAAAGCGGTCTTTTCTTTGGCGATTTTTACTACGGGAGCGGTATATTCCGGCCTTATATAACCTTCATTCCCGTCTTCTCCGAAATGTATTTTGATTGCCAGAAACTGCCTTGCTTTTACATGGTCAAAAGCTCGCGCTTTTTTAAGAAATTCGTAAAATTCCCCTCTCTTGCCCCAAGGCAAAAAATAAACTTTGTTTGACATAGGCGTTCTCCCGTAATCATAATTTTTTTAGTATTATACAATATTATTTAGTGCGGAAGCTGAGAAGTTGAGAAGCTGGGAAGCTGAGCAACGGCCTTGTCTTTGTCGTTGCTGTTACTCAACTTCTCAACTTCCCAGCTTCCCAACTTCTGATTCACGAGGCCTTTTAATGTTTTTCTACGCCGATTTGCACATACATTCAAAATATTCGCGCGCGACAAGCGCAAGCTGCAATTTGGAAGAGCTTGCCGTATGGGCGCAAAAGAAAGGCTTGACCCTCATATCAACGGGTGATTTTACCCATCCCGCCTGGTTCAACGAGATAAAAGAAAAGCTTGTTCCTGCAGGCGACGGCGCTTTCAAACTTAGAGAAGATATTGAAAAGAAAATACTGAAAAATAATTACATCGTAAGATTTCTTCTGTCCGTTGAAATTTCTACTATATATAAAAAAGGCGAAAAGACCAGAAAAGTTCATCATGTGGTATTTGTTCCTGATTTTAAGAGCGCGGAAAAATTAAGACAAAAATTGGCCGCCGTAGGAAATATAGCTTCTGACGGACGTCCTATACTTGGGCTTGATTCGAGAGATCTTCTTGAAATCGTTCTGGAGTCCGGAGAAGGATCGTATATAATTCCTGCTCATATCTGGACGCCTTGGTTTTCCGTACTTGGTTCAAAGTCGGGTTTTGATTCGATACAAGATGACAAGATTGCAGGTTTTTAGAGAAACCCAAATCTCAACAGTTGGATTTGTTTTAAGGTAAGAAGCCATATTATTTAAGAATTTTCCAATAACCGGCTTTATCGGAACCTATTCTTTCAATAAAACCGCCGTCTTTTAATTTTTTGATATGCCTTTTGACCGTTGCTATGCCAAGACCTGTTTTTTCTGAAAGCGTTGTTGCGGTAACGCTCGGCTCTTTATTGATTAAAGTTAATATCTTATCGCTTACAGTATCATTTACAGTATCACTTGCTGATTTTACAGTATCATTTGCAGTACCGCTGTCTTTAATTATTATCTGCATATCGCGGTTTTTTAAAATATTTTTTTCACCAAGCAATAAATTTCCGAAGAAGCGGTTCAGATATTCCATCGCATAATGTATATCTTTTTCAAGGTTTTGATAATTCGCGCGCACCAATGCGTTTCTAAAATACCATGAGTGTTCGGAAAATAAATCATTATTGACCGTAAAACCAAATGTGCGCAAGTATTTAATGGCGAACACGGCTGTTGTTCGCGTGTTGCCTTCTCCAAACGGATGAATTTGCCAAATGTCTGAAACAAACTTCGCTATATGTTCCACGCTTTGTTCTTTAGTAAGTCCTTTGTAGTTAAACGCTTTTTCCTGCGAAAAGTCGTAATCAAGAGTTGCTTTTATGCTGTCGGCACTTGCATAATACACTGTTTGGCCGTTCAAAACCCACTCGTCTTTTGTGATATTGTAATCTCTTATTTTACCGGCTTGTTTGTAAATTCCTGAAAACAAACGCCTGTGAATTGCAATATATTCCGCCGGGCTGAAATTAAAAGTTTTTTCGCTTAAAATTTCAGCGATATTAGCGGAAACTTTATCCGCCTCTTCCGTACGGTCATCGGCGGGCGTTTTTATTTTCTTTGTTTTATAATAACTGTTAAGGCGGGTTTTAACCTCGTCAAAAGTAATATCGCCGTCTATATTTTGTTTTGCCGTATTAATAAGATATTGGCTTGGCTTTAAGCCGTCAACTTGCTGCAAGCCTATTGCGGTTTGCCAAATTTCGCTTTTTTCTTTTTTTTCAGGCTCGCCTTGTTTTTTATATTCGTCAAAATCATTCATATTTTTTACCTTATTATATTGATTTTACGCAGATATATAGGATTATACAAAACAGGCAATCTTATATCAAACAATAAATAGATTCTTTTTTACCGCGCCAGAGAACAACCTGAAATAGAAGAAGAAAAATGTTTATTATACGTAGGCATGACTAGGGACAGAACAAAGGCTATTCCTGACCCGCGCCATAAAAAGAAAATGGCTCGGAACCTATAAAAAACTAGCCCCGTCGCCATTCTTGGAAAAGATAGAAGATGATTTATTGAAGTTCAGCAAACTAGAAAAAGCTCTTAAAGCAAAAGGACAATCCCGCCAGCGTGATTTATTTTAATTTTCAGAATGGCATTAGCCTTCTTTACGCGGACTTGCGATAAATCCGATGATTTTCATCTCTTTTTTGCCTTTTCCAATTGTTTTTGAACTTTACTAATGCTTTCCAAATAATCGCGTTCCACTTGCGTCAATTCATTGGAAGTTCTCTTTTTATATTTTATAAATTCAGATTTTGCTTTATCTTCCGCTTGTTCATTTGAGATTTTGCCGGCACCATCCAGAAGATTGCTTCTCATTCGTTTTAGCATATCGTTAAGCGTTTCGACCCAGTCTTTCATATGCATAGGAATATGCTCTTCAGCCATATATTCGGCCTGTTCTAAGAAGGCTGTTGTTAAGCGGTTTAAACGCGCTAATTCTTTATCGGACAAATAGTTTTTGGCAATAACCGCATCATTGAGCTTTGGCAAATCTCCGCTCCAAGTAGTCATGCCGGAAAAGGGTTTGTTGCCGTCAGCTCTTTCATAAATTAATTCCGCAGCCGTGTTTTTGTGTACGGCATAGTGCATTTTGTTTTGAACGGTTTTAAAAAATTTTTGAGAGGCCGCAGCTTTTGGGTCATAATCAACGCTTGTAGCGTAAATATCCAAAATTTGGCGGTAAAAAACTTTTTCGCTGCTGCGTATATCGCGTATGCGGGCAAGAAGTTCCTGCCAATAAATTCCGCCGCCAAGATTTTTAAGCCGCGTGTCATCCATCGTAAAACCTTTTTGGATATACTCTTTAAGCCTTGCTGTAGCCCATTGCCTGAAATGTGTGCCTACAGTTGACTTTACGCGATAGCCTACGGCTATAATAACATCAAGGTTATAAAGATTTGTCGGTTTGGTAGAAAAATCGGAAATTCCGATTTTTCTCATAACAACGTTTTTATCAAGCTCTCCTTCATTAAAAATATTTAAAATATGTTCATTAACCGTAGATTTACCTTTTTGGAAAAGTTCTGCAATCTGTTCAAGAGTCAGCCAAAGGTTATTTGCTTCAAAACGGACTTCTACCCGCGTCAAACCATCGTTAGTTTGATAAATAATCACTTCATTGTTTGTTTTTTCTGTCATTTGAATTCCTGTTTCCCGTATTTTCTTTAGTTATTTAAACTTGATTTCAGAATCTTCCGGCCATGAGTTCGGCCAGGGGTTTTGCCGGCGTGATGTTTGAAAGGACAATCTTTAGAGCCACCATCAGCGGGATTGCCAGAAACGCGCCGGCTATGCCCCATACCAGTGTCCAGAAAACCAGCGCGCAGAGTATGAAAACGGGGTGGAGATCAACGCCTTCACCTAATATTTTCGGGTCAACTATGTTGCCCAGCGTAAACTGCGCTAAAATCAGCAGGCCCAAAAGTATAAAAAATTTGGGACTGAGTCCGTACTGCAAAAACATTACGGGAAGCGGAAGAATCGTAGCCAATATCGAGCCGGCGTTTGGGATAAAATTCAGTACAAAGGTTAAAAGGCCGAATATAAGCGCCATCTCCACGCCGAAAATATACAGAATTAGCCAAATCGTAAAGCCCGTTGCCGCTGAAATCAGCGCTTTAAACACTATGTAGTAAGAAATTTTATTCTGTATTTCCAGCACGATGGAGAAGCTGCGTTTGTCGCTTATCTTGAGGCTCTCCCCTCCCAAAAAGAAAAATAAAAGAAAGATAAAACATAATACGGCGTTTGTAATAATCGCAAACACGTAGTGCCCCATGCCTTTGATAAGATTAAAAACAGGCAGCGAGGCCATGGCCTCGGAAAAAGAAGAAAAATTCAGAGGGTAGCCGTATTGCTCGGAAATTTTCGTCAGCCATGACAAAGTCGCGGAAATTTTCTGCTCGTAAGCATATGTGCCGGCTATAAAAGAGTTGACGGAATTTAAAATCAGCAGTATCAGAAGCGTTGATGCCACGAGTATAAATGCAAAGGTTATTCCGGCGGCAAGCAGGCGCGGCATTTTGAGTTTGCCGGACAGAAAACGCACCGCCGGCACGATTGCCGTGTATATCATCAGCGAAATTACCAAAGGCATTAAAAACGGTTTTGTGTAAATAAGAGCTATCGTCGCCGCAACGCTTGCGATAATCGCCAGAAAAGCGGTGTTTATTTTTCTGTACACGTCGCTTTGTTTTTCCGGATTTCCCATATTCGGACACCCCTTTTATTTTCCGTATTTTCTGAGCTGTTTAAGCGTGATTTCAAAATCTTTAGGAAGCGGCGCGGAAAATGTTGCTTTGCCGTCATTGCGAGGAAAGGCGGAGTCTTGACGAAGCAATCCAGACTGGATTGCCGCGTCGCTACCGCTCCTCGCAATGACGGGCATATTGATACTCAGTTCCGCGGCGTGAAGAGTAAGCCTGTCTATGAGAGGTTTTTCTTCCTCTTTGTCTTTTGCTTTGTAATTGCGCTTTAGCAGCGACAGAAGAAGAGGATCTGAAGTTCCGTATTCGGCGTCTATTGCAAGCGGGTGGCCTATGCTCCAGAAATGTATCCTTATCTGATGGCGCCTTCCTGTGAGGGGCGAGGCCTCGACAAAAGTATAACTTCTGAAGCGTTCCAAAACCTTAAACTTTGTCACAGATGCCTTCCCGGACGGGTCTATGCTGACATCCCTTCCGGAAATCAGTATCGGTTTGTCTATGGAACCTTCGTCGTCTTCAACAACTCCTGAAAGAATGGCAAGATACTTTTTGCGCACCTGAGAGTTTTCAAACTGCATGCTCAAAGCCCTGTGGCTTTCGGCATTTTTTGCAAATACAAGGACTCCTGTGGTATCCCTGTCTATCCTGTGTATCACCCACAACTTTTGGCCGAGCTGTTCTTTGAGCGCGCCGAAAAGCGTATTCTTTTCCAACGTATGTTGGTCAGGAATGACGATGACGCCTGCAGGCTTGTTTACAACCGTTATGTTTTCATCCTGATAGATTATTTCAACTTGTGTTTTCATTTTGTATTTTATCCTTCTTAGTTTGTCACCCTGCACGAAGTCGCAGGGTCTATAAATATAAAACTTGGATTCCCGATTAAAACACTCGGGAATGACAAAAGAGTGGAAGTAAAACCTGCTTTTGTCAATTTATAGATTCTGCGACTTCGCGCAGAATGACGAATAGGTTATTTTATCAGTTCTTTAAATTCTGCTTCATCGATTACTTTGACACCTAGCTTATTTGCTTTTTCAAGTTTTGAGCCTGCCTCGGCTCCGGCTAGCACGTAGTCGGTCTTTTTGCTGACCGAAGACGAAGTCTTCCCGCCGAGAGATTTTATTATTTCAGTAGCCTGCTCTCTTGTATAGTTCGGCAGTTCGCCGGTCAAAACGAATGTTTTGCCTTCAAACTGCGAGCCGGCATTTTGTGTTTCGGGCTCCAGCATATTGACTCCGGCAGCTTTAAGGGAATCGATCATGTGTCTTACTTCCGGCTTGTCAAAAAACTCTTTAAGAGACATTGCCAAGACTTCGCCTATTTCGTTGATTCTAGTAAAATCGTCGACTGATGCATCAAAGACGGCCTCTATGTTTTTAAATCTTTTGGCTATAATTTCCGAGACTTTTTCGCCGACGTGGCGTATGCCTATGGCAAACAAGAGACGGCTCAAAGGCCTTTTTTTGCTTTCAACTATGGCGCTCATTAAATTGTTGGCTTTCTTTTCTTTAAAGAGCTCAAGCTCAAGAAAGTCGTCAAATTTAAGATGATAGATATCGGCAAGGCTCTTAAGTTTTTTCTTCTCTAAAAGCTGGTCTATTACCGCTTCGCCAAGGCCTTCTATGTCCATGGCGTTGCGGCTTACGAAGTGAATGAGATGCCTTTTGAACTGCGCCGGACATTCGGGATTTATGCACCTGTAAGCCACTTCGTCTTCTTTTTCTTTAACTATCTCGCTGTCGCAGGAGGGGCAGCGTTTCGGAGGTTTGAAGAAGCCTTCGTTTTCTTTTTTAACTACTTTTACTATTTTGGGTATGACGTCGCCGGCCCTTTCAAGAAGGACTGTGTCGCCTTCATTTACCCCGAGCCGCTCAACTTCATCAAAGTTGTGCAGCGTAGCGTGTGAAATCGTGACCCCTGCAAGCTCAACTGGCTTAAGTATTGCGGAAGGCGTGACAATGCCAGTTCTTCCTACCTGCACGCGTACTTTTTCCAACTGAGTCGTAGCCTGTTTTGCGGCGAATTTATAAGCGATCGCCCAGCGTGGACTTTTGTTTGTATAACCTATTTCTTTTTGAAGTTTCAGGCTGTTAACTTTTATCACAAGCCCGTCGATTTCATAAGGGAGAGCTTCTCTCTTTTTTGTCATTTTATCGGTGAAATCAAATATTTCTTGAAGCGTTGCGCACACTTTAAAATCTTTTTGAAGCTCAAAGCCGCACTTTTGGCAGTACTGCAAAAAGTCGGAGTATCTTTCAAAATGCATGCCTTCCACTTTGCCGAAGGAATGCACAAAGAAGCGGAGCTTTCTTTTCGAGGTGATATGGGAATCTTTCTGCCTTAGAGAGCCTGCTGCTGCGTTTCTCGGATTTGCAAATTTATCCGCGCCGTCTGCCGTAATTTCTTCGTTAAGCTTTATAAAATCGTCTTTATCTATGTAAACTTCGCCGCGGAGCTCAAAAAAGGCGGGCGGAGTCAAAACTTTCAGTCTGCGTGGTATGTCTCTAAGCGTTTTAATGTTTTCCGTAATATCTTCGCCGGTTTCCCCGTCGCCGCGCGTGGCTCCGACTGTCAGCTCGCCTTTTATATAGGTAAGGCTGACGCCTATTCCGTCAACTTTAGGCTCTATTGTTAACTGTAGTTTGGAGAGTGAAGTGTGGAGTGTGGAGTTAACGGCAGACCCCTCACCCTCTTGCTTAGCAAGTCCCTCTCCCGCAAGGGGCGAGGGATTAACGGCAACATTTCCGTAATTGTTATTTGTTAATTGTAATTTGTTAATTGCCTTTACGGTTCTTTCATGCCACTTGCCGACTTCTTCTTCGGAATAAGTATTGTCAAGCGAAAGCATCGGCACTGCATGTTTTACCTGCGCGAACGACGATGAGATTGTGCCCGAGACTTTTTGGGTCGGCGATTCTTTTGAAGCGAATTTTGGATGCGCTTTTTCAAGCTCTTCAAGCTCTTTTACGAGATTGTCGTATTCGCTGTCAGATATTTCCGGGTTTTCTTTGCCGTAATAAAGCTCATTGTGGCGGGAGATTTCTTTTCGGAGATGGTCAATGCGGGATTTTGTATTCATAATTAATAGTGAATAGTTAATAGTTAATAATTAATGAGCGCGCTTTGCGCGCGGGCTTAGCAGTTCTAAAACTATTCACTATTAACTGTTAACTATTAATTGCCGTTCCTGGCTGCTTTCATTTTGTCCAGAATGCCGTTTACAAACTTGCTTGAGTCTTTTGTGGAGTATTTTTTGGAAATTTCTACGGCTTCGTCTATTATTACGTTTATCGGAGTTTCCGGCATGGCCATTATCTCGTATGCCGCAAGGCGTATGATGTTTCGGTCAACCGCGGCCATTCTTTCGATTTCCCAGTTTTTTGCATACTGTTCTATCAGCGCGTCTATTTTATCGGCATTTTCGCGGACACCTTTGAAGATTTTTACGGCAAACTCTTTGTAAGGCTCGCCCTGCGGAAAGCATTCGTCAAAACATTCATATATGTCGGTATCCGGCATCCTGCAGTTGTCAACCGTGTAAAGCATCTGTAAAGAACATTCCCTTGCCTGTCTTCTCGTACTCATACACACCCCGTTGTCAATATTAAGAGAAATAACGCAAAGCGATTTTATAAAAAACAGAATGAAAACTCAAACGACAGAGGCGAGGATGCGAAGATGCGAAGCAACGGCACGTCAGGAAGAGAATTGAGATAAGGGCGGTTGTTGCCGTTTGCCTTTACTTCGCATCTTCGCCTCCTAGCCTCCTCGCATCATTTGTCAGTATCCCAGCTGTCCGCAGGCTGCGGAAATATCCGCGCCCTTGGCCTGCCTTACATTTACCGTAAGTCCGTTCAGCTTTAAAATATTTTTGAACTTTGTAATGCTTTCCTGCTCGGGCGTCTGGAACTTTACGTCCTCTACGGGATTAAAAGGTATAAGGTTTATCTGCACGTCGGGATTTATTAGCTCATGCTGCCTTAAAATTCTTGCTAGTTTATGCGCGTCTGCCGAAGAGTCATTGATATTTTTTACCAGGATATATTCGATTGTGAGCCTTGCATTGGCTTTTTTCAGATAGTATTTGCCGGAATTCAGTATCTCGTCTATC
>WQUP01000244.1 GCA_009782015.1 Endomicrobiia bacterium
ATTCGTCGCACGGCGGCTGCATCTAGCGGCAGTTTTTTTGCTTACTTTTTGAACGTCTGCAAAAAGTAAGGCGGGCGGCAGTCCGAGGAATAACGAGGACAAGTCTGCCGCGGGCGCGAGATGTGAGCGCCCCGGGGCTGAACGTAGTGAAGACTTGGGAGGCGCAGCGCTCCCCCTATCATGACAAAATGCCCATACCCCGTCAGGCTCCGCCTGCCACCCCTTCACAGAAAGGGAATTAACAGATTACTATGAGTACAAACTCAAATGCTCGGCTACCGGCCCTAGCGAAACGGCCGGGAGAAAAGTCAGCGCGTTAAATACAAACACGACAAATAAAAGCATCAGCGCAAAAGTCATAGTGTCTGTTCTGAGCGTGCCGGAAGATTCGTTCAAGCTGCGCTTTGAAAGCAGCGAACCGGCGACGGCGATCTGCAGAACTAAAACGGCGTATCTTGCAAAAAACATTACTATGCCCGTGGTAACATTCCAAAACGGCGCGTTGTTTTTTAGGCCTGCAAAGCTTGAGCCGTTGTTGGCTGCCGACGACGTAAACTCGTACAGCGCCTGCGTAAGCCCGTGAAATCCCGGGTTTGAAATGCCGGCAGCGCCGGCTTTTAAGAAAACCGCGGCGGCTGAAAACAAAAGTATCAAAAGAGGGTGCAATATCAGGCATAAAGCGACAAGCTGCATTTCGCGCGCTTCGATTTTTTTGCCGAGGTACTCGGGCGTACGGCCTATCATAAGCCCGCACAAAAAGACTGCGAGAAGAACGTACATTATCATGTTCATAAGTCCGGCGCCTATGCTGCCGAACACTACGTTGAGCATCATTCCGGAAAGGGCGGCCATGCCGCCGAAGGGATTGAGCGAGTCGTGCATATTGTTTACGGAACCGGTCGTGAACGCCGTCGAGACAACCGTAAACAGCGCAGACTGCGTTGTGCCGAAACGCGTTTCTTTGCCTTCCATATTGGCGGACAGTATTCCTGCTTCAGAAGCGGCGAATGCCCGGTTGGGCATTTTTTCAGCCGCGTAACATAAAACTAACAGGAGAACAAAAATAATACTCATCACCATGAAAATGCTTTTTGCCTCGCTGCGTGCAAAGCCCGCAAAATTTTGGCGGCTTTGCCGCCTGCGCTCATACGTCATAATGCCGAAAGCAATTACGCAGGCTCCGGGAAGAATCATCATGGAAAGTATTTCTGCGATATTTGAAAGCGGCGTCGGGTTTTCAAGCGGCGAAGCGGAACCTGCCGAGAAAAAACCGCCGCCGTTATTGCCTATATGTTTGATGGATTCCAGAGAAGCGACCGGGCCGGTCTGTATATCCTGCATCTTTGTTTCAATGGTATTTACCGTGATCGTCTTTTTAAAATTCTGCGGAACGCCCTGCCACATAAGAACGATGCAGACAACGGCGGAAAGAGGAAGAAGTATTCTGGTTATTGTCCTGACCATGTCGGAGTAATAATTTCCGACTGTTGCCGACGCGCCTGACAAAGCGCGCATAAAAGCCATAAAAGCCGCGCAGCCCGTAGCCGCAGAAAAAAACATCAGGAAAGTTATCACGGCGGCCTGAGAGAAATAAGAGAGAGCCGTCTCGCCGGCATAATGCTGCAGATCGGTATTTGTCACAAAACTGATTACGGTGTTAAAAGAAAGGAGCGGATCCATTGCGCCGGCATTGTTGGGGTTTAAAAAAAGATAACTCTGAAATCTGAGAATCAGATAGCATATTACCGCCGCCGCAGCGTTAGTAAATACAAGCGCGGCCGCATACTGTTTCCAGCTCATCTCTTTCGAATCTATGGAACAGATTTTATAGATTACGAACTCAATTTTGCCGAAAACGGATTCGCCAAAAACGGTTTTTCCGGCTGCCGTATTGTAAAGATACCTGCCCGCCGGAACTACAACTGCGGCGAAAACGGCAAGCACAATCGCCATTTCAAACATTTGCTCTTCTCCGCTTAGGGTGTGTCACCCTAAAACTTTTCAGGATTAAAAAGCGCGTACACAAGATATGCCGCCAAAAGCAGAACTAATATTGCCAGAAACAACATATAAAAACCGCCTTTTTAATGATTAATGGTAAATGGGTCTCTCTAAAAACCCAGTTTGTCATTCCCGCGAAAGCGAGAATCCATGGTGTCTTTAAATTTATTAGACGACAACAGCGAACGTGGATTCCCGCTTTCGCGGGAATGACACGGAGGGGCAGGGGTTTTTAGAGAAACCCAAATGGTTAATGGTTAATGAAGGAGTTTTCGCGCAGCGAAAACCTACTAACAGGTTCGGGGACAATGTCCCCAAAGGGACATTGTCCCCGAACACCGACATTTACCATTTATCATTAACCATTAATCATTGTCTTACTTGCCGTTAAAGCCTGTTCTATGTCCGCGATTATGTCTTTAACGTTTTCTATTCCGACGGACAATCTTATAAAATCGGGAGTTACTCCCGCGGAAAGACGCTCTTGTTCGCTAAGCTGCTGGTGCGTTGTGCTCGCCGGATGAGTGGCCAGGGTTTTTGCGTCTCCGAGATTTGTCACGTGCGATATAAGACGAAGGGAGTTGATAAACCTTTTGCTCGCCTCCGCTCCGCCTTTAACGCCGAACCCTACCAGAGCGCCGCCGTTACCGTTAAAATATTTTTTCGCTTTGGCGTGCTCTTTGTTGTCCTCAAGGCCGGGATAATTCACCCAGCTTACGTTTTTGTTCTGCTTGAGATATTTTGCGACGGCAAGCGCGTTCTCGTTGTGCCTTGCCATTCTTAAATGGAGAGTTTCAAGCCCCTGCAAAACCAAAAATGAATTGAACGGCGATATTATCGCGCCTATATCCCTGTTTAAACCTGCTCTTATTTTCACGAGATACGCCATATTCTTAAAAGACTTCGCGAAATCAAGTCCGTGGTAACTCTCGTCAGGCCCGGAAATCTGGGGAAATTTTCCCGGAAACTTTCCGTTGTTCCAGTCAAACCTGCCGCTGTCAACTATTAGTCCTGCGGCGCTCGTTCCGTGTCCGCCGAGATATTTTGTGGCCGAATAAACGACGATGTCAACTCCGAAATCAAACGGCCTGCATATATACGGCGTTGACGTGTTGTCGACTATAAGCGGAAGCCCGTTTTCATGCGCTATTTCGGAAAGCCTTTCCAGGTCAGGAGTGTCAAGCTTAGGATTTCCGAAGATTTCGGCGTAAACCGCTTTTGTTTTCGGAGTGATCGCTTTCTTAACCTGCTCGACATCCGACGACTCTACAAAAGTCACTTTTATGCCGAACTTTTTTAAAGTATGCGAAAAAAGATTGTACGTGCCGCCGTACAGATTGTTGAGCGCGACGATTTCATCCCCGCTGTCTGCAAGAACGGTAACCGCTAAAAATATTGCCGACATTCCGCTTGAAGTTGCGACAGCGCCTATGCCGCCGTCAAGAAGGGCGACTCTTTTTTCCAAAACTTCGGTCGTGGGATTATTAAGCCTGACGTAAATATTTCCGGCCTCGCTGAGCTCAAACAAAGCGGCCGCGTGGTCCGTGCTTTTAAACTGGTACGCCGTTGTCTGATATATGGGAACGGCAATCGAACCCGTCACGGGATCCGGCTCCTGCCCGCCGTGCACAAGTATGCTTTCTTTTGTAAGTTTATCGTCTATTTTGGACATGTTTTCTCCTTTTCTAACGGCAGAGTGAAGGGACAATGTCCCAAGAGTGGAGAGTGAGGAGTGAAGATACTACAACTGCGCTGGATTGTTTCGGGAACTTCGTTCCCTCGCAATGACGACAAAAAAGTCTTTGCCGTATCTTCACTCTCCACTCCTCACTCTTCACTCTTTTTTTAAAATCCGCTTGCTTTTATTACTTTCTTCACTTCCTGCGCCGAATTTCTAAACGCTTTAAGCTCGGTTTCGTTAAAATCTACTTTCAAAATCTGGCGTATGCCCGTTTTATGCACTACGGCGGGTATGCTGAGATACAGATTGCTGACGCCGTGATAGTTTTCAAGAAGCGACGAAACCGGAAGGATGCTGTTTTCGTCTTTTAAAACAGCATTCGATATTTTTGTCAGCGAGAGGCCTATGCCGTATGACGTTTCGCCTTTTTTTTCGATTATCTCGTAAGCAGAGTCTCTCACGTCTTCAAATATCTCTTCAAGTATCTCTTTTTTGTCCTTCCCGCATTTATTGCAGGCTTTGCAGTAATCTTTAAACAGCACTCCGCCTATCATGGCGCTGCTCCACATCGGGAACTCCGTGTCGCCGTGCTCGCCAAGAATCAAAGCGTGTATGCTTCTTGAATCGATATTGCAGTGTTTTCCGAGCAGGTAGCGAAATCTCGCGGAGTCTAAAACCGTGCCCGAGCCTATGACTTCGTTCGCCGGCTTTCCGGAAATCCTGTAGGTAATGTAAGACAAAATATCCACGGGATTTGAAGCCACGAGGATTATCGCTTTAGGAGAATACTTGACTGCCTGCGGCACGATGCTTTTCAGGATTTCGGCGTTTCCTTTTACAAGGTCTATTCTTGTTTCGCCGGGCTTCTGGCCTCTGCCTGCGGTAATTACGACCAAATCGGAGTTCGCCGTATCTTTGTAATCTCCAGCATATATTTTTACCGGAGAAACGTAAGGAGCGCCGTGCGACAAATCCATGGCTTCGCCTTCGGCTTTTTTCTTGTTATAGTCCACAAGAACAAGCTCTCTGGCTGCTCCTTTTATTATCATCGAATACGCGTAGCGCATTCCTACGTTGCCGCAGCCGATTATGGAAACCTTTGGGGACAGCTTGGACATATTTTCTCCTTAACGAAAGAGTGGAGAGTGAAGAGTGAGGAGTGGAGATACTGCAAAGACAACCCCTCACCCTCTTGCTTCGCAAGTCACAAGTAGTCGCGATTGCATCGCGCTACTTCCGGTGCGCTCACCGACTCGCGCCCGCGGCAGACTCGTCCTCGTTATTCCTCGGACTGCCGCCCTGCAAGGTGCGAGGGAAACTACGCTTGCCGTATCTTCACTCCTCACTCCCCACTCTTCACTCTGCCGTTAAAATCCTACTTCTTTTATGACTTTCTTCACTTCTTCCGCGCTGTGATGCAGCGCTTTTATTTCTTCTTCGTTGAAATTAATCTTTAAGATTTTTTTGACGCCCTGCCTGTTGATTACCGCGGGCACGCTCAAAAAAACATTGCTTATTCCGTAATAATCTTCAAGCAGCGTTGAAACCGACAAAACCGAGTTTTCGTCTTTTAAAACCGCTTTCGCAATTTTTGTAAGAGAGATCCCTATTCCGTAAGATGTTTCGCCTTTTCTTTTTATTATCTCTTTGCCTCTGTCTTTGGTTTCCTGAAAAATCCGGTCGAGTTCTTTTTTACAGCCGCAGGCAGCTTCTGCCCCGCAGGCAGCTTCTGTCCCGCAGACAGCTTCTGTCCCGCAGGCAGCCTCTGCACCGCGGCTCTCCGACGTATTGGTCAAAGAGCAGAAAGCGTCTTCAACCGGCATTCCGCCTATCGTAACTTTGCTCCACGCGGGAAAAGCCGTTTCGCCGTGCTCGCCGAATATCGGCGCGTAAATGCTCCTCACGTTTACTTCAAACATATCCTTCAGGAGATTTACCAGCCTTGCCGTGTCGAGCAGCGTGCCGGAACCTATAATTTGCCCGGAAGGTTTCCCGGAAACCTTATACGCGACATAAGAGAGAACATCCACCGGATTTGAAACCATCAGTATCACCGCTTCCGGAGAATATTTCACTATTTCGGAAACTATCTCTTTGATTATTTCAACGTTTCCTTTCGCAAGCTCCATTCTCGTCTGTCCCGGCTTTCTGCCGGCTCCTGCGGTAATGACTACAAGATCCGACCCAACTGTATCGGAATAATCTCCGGAATAAATATCTATCGGTGAAATGAAAGGGCCGCCGTCGGATAAATCCATTGCCTCTCCCGCGGCTTTTTCTTTCATATAGTCAACCAGCACCAGCTCTCTGGCAATGCCTTCGATAACCAGAGAATAGGCAAAACGCATACCGACGTTGCCGCAGCCTACTATTGAGACCTTGCGAATTGAGTTTGGCATGTGATGCACCTCTTAACGGCAGATGATTAGAAGGTTGGAGGGTTGGAAGTTTGGCAAACGGCAACCCCTCTCCCGCGCACTTTGTGCGCGCCCTCTCCCGCAGGGGGCGAGGGAACAACAACTGCCTGTCTGATTTATTATACAAAAAAAGCAGCCGCGGCGTCAGGTTGACGCCGCGGCTGTTTCCGTTGCTAATCTTCTAAACCTCTAATCTTCCAATCTTCTGACGTTAAATCACTCCGTTCGACTTCATTACGCCTGCGACCTTCATAAATCCGGCAATGTTTGCGCCGTTTACGAGATTGCCCGCAGTGCCGTATTCTTCCGCGGCATTTTTCGCGGATTTGTGTATGTTTATCATTATCTGGTGAAGTTTTTTGTCAACTTCTTCAAAGCTCCACATGAGCCTCTGCGAATCCTGCGCCATTTCAAGTCCGGAAGTTGCAACTCCGCCGGCGTTTGCGGCTTTTCCCGGGCCGAAGGCGACTTTCGCCTTTAGAAAAACCTGCACTGCTTCCGGCGTTGACGGCATGTTCGCGCCTTCGGCAACGGCTATGCAGCCGTTTTTGACGAGCATTTCCGCGGATTTGCCGTCAAGCTCGTTCTGCGTTGCGCACGGAAGCGCGACGTCGCATGGGATCTCCCAAATTTTAGAGCATCCTTCCGTATATTTCGCAGACTTGACTTCTTTTACATACTCGGAAATTCTCGCTCTTTTCACTTCTTTGAGGTCTTTTACTATGTCAACCTTGATTCCGTCAGGGTCATAAACGAATCCGCCGGAATCAGATACAGCCAAAACTTTCGCTCCGAGCGCCTGCGCTTTCTGGGCTGCGTAAATCGCCACGTTTCCCGAGCCTGAAATCACGACTTTTTTACCTTCGAAAGAAGTCTTTCTGTCTTTGAGCATCTCTTCGCAGAAATATACGCATCCGTATCCGGTCGCTTCGGTTCTTGCAAGAGATCCGCCGTAGTTGAGCCCTTTGCCCGTCAAAACGCCGTGCCAAATATTTTTAATTCTTTTGTACTGGCCGAACATAAAACCTATTTCCCTTCCGCCGACTCCGATGTCTCCGGCGGGAACGTCTGTGTCCGCGTCTATATGCCTGTAAAGCTCGGTCATAAAGCTCTGGCAGAAACGCATTACTTCGTTGTCCGATTTTCCTTTCGGGTCAAAATCCGCGCCGCCTTTTCCGCCGCCCATCATGAGGCCGGTTAGCGAGTTTTTAAATATCTGCTCGAATCCCAAAAATTTTATTATGCTCGTATTGACGGAAGGATGAAACCTTATTCCGCCTTTATAAGGTCCAAGAGCCGAATTGTACTGCACTCTTAAGCCCCTGTTAACCTGAACCTTTCCTTTGTCGTCAACCCAGGGAACGCGGAAAATTATCTGTCTTTCAGGCTCGACGATTCTCTCGAGGATTCCGGCTTCTTCCAAATCTTTGTTCTTTTCTATTACCGGAACCAAAGATTCCAAAACTTCCGTGACCGCCTGATGAAATTCGGCTTCGCCCGGATATCTCTTCTTTACGCTTTCCAACACTTTTCCTACATACTCGTTGCTCATACTCTTTCTCCTAGGCACAAATTAAACTCCCGCGGCAAAACCGCGGAAGTCAAAAAAACTATCCTCTTATAAGGTTGTTTTGCGTAATTTTATGTAAATGTTGCGGCGTTTGTCAACAGACGCGCTGCGCGCGCCGAAGCTCGGCAGCTCGGAAGCCCGGAAGTTCAGCAACAGCAACAACAAAATCTTTGTCTTTGCCGAGCTGCTGAGCTGCCCGGCTTCCTAACTTCTGCCGTATCAGCTGTAGTTTTCGTCTAAGAATTTCAGCAAATCGCCGGATATGTTTTTATCAAAAGAACGGTCAACGGTTTCAAACTCTTTTTCCATCTCGGTTTTTTGGCCGTCAGACAGGGTTTTCTCAAACCACGGGTAGAGGATTTTATCCTCTTTTTTTATGTGCTCCCTGAGAAGATTTACGTAGCCGAGCAAAGCCTGCTTAATCTGTTCCTGATTACCGGACTCAAGCCCCTCTGACGCTCGGCGGATGAAATTGCGCGCCGTCTCATGCTCCGAGATCATAGCTTTTATCATATCGGTATTTGAACCGGCCTTTTTAAATAAAATGTTTTCTTCTTTGGCGTGATGGTATTTGTCCGCGTAGTTTTTGACGTAGAATATGACTTTTCTCGCGATCTCGGCCGACACGCCGTCAATCTGCTTTTTATCGCCGATATACTGCGCCAGATCAAGAAGCCTGAGTATGTTTTTGTGCTCGTCAACCAGCTGCTGTAAAGGCGCGCAAAAAGCGGCGGTACGGCTCTCTTTTGCCGCCGTCTTAACGGCCGATATGTCAACATCTTCACCGCCGATAATCCTGTCTATCTGCGACATTATCGTTTTCTTTTTGTCCTGCGGAAAATTATGGATGTCCAGAACGTCTTTAAGCAGGCAGGTTCCCACCGAGCATGTAACGCAGTCCACGCCGTAAGCAGCAAGCAGTTCCCCGACTTTTGGAAACTTGCGGATAACTTCTTTTATTGCACTGTCGTAGTAGTTCATGACGCACCCCTTTTAACTGCGGAAGTTGAGAAGTTGGGCAGCTGAGAAGCTGAGCAAAGACAAAGGCTTTGTTGTTGCCGTTGCTCAGCTCTCTCAACTTCTATTTTAACAATTGCAAACTCCCATGGCGTAATATCGTCTTTATTATGACAAAATATGAAACAAATTTGTATAATCTAATCATGAAAAAACGCAAAGAGACGGCTTTGAAGAGCACGCAGCGCACTGCCAAAGAGCTGGAAAAGCTTTCGCCAAAAGAAGTTTTGAAGATGCTTAAACAGGGTAACCGCGACTTTGTCGGCGACAAGC
>WQUP01000245.1 GCA_009782015.1 Endomicrobiia bacterium
AAAGAATACAGGTTTTTGAAGGCGTAATCATCAGAATGAAAGGCGAAGGCCTTTCCGAGACTTTTACGGTGAGAAAAATATCTTTCGGAGTAGGCGTTGAAAGAATATTTCCGGTAAACTCTCCCAGAATAGACAAAGTAGAGCTCGTAAGGCGCGGAAAAGTGCGCAGAGCGAAACTTTACTATCTCAGAGATCTCTCAGGCAAAGCCGCAAGAATCACGGAAGATTCTTCAAGAAAAACGGTTTCCGTGCCCGGCACCCCCGCAGAAGCGGACTCGCCGGCAGCAACGCCCGCTACAGAATCAACTGCATCGGCCGCACCCGAAACCCCGTCAGCAAATTGACAAAAGCAGGTTGTAAATCCTCTCTTTTGTCATCCCCGAAGGTCGTAATCGGGGATCCAAGTTGACAAAAGCATGTCGTACATCCTCTCTTTTGTCATCCCCGAAGGTTGTAATCGGGGATCCAAGTTAATAGACAAAAGCGACAAAAGCAAGCAGTTAATCCTCTCTTTTGTCGTCCATGGGAAGAGGTTCAAGTTAAAAAATAATCAAAAAGCGGTGAAGAATAAAACTCTTCGCCGCTTTTTTAAGTCATCGCCGCCGTCAAGTATTTGCCGTCATCCTGAGAGGAGTTTGTCCTCGAAGGATCTAGACAAAAAGACCGCAGTATTATCGTCTAGATTCTTCAGCGGCAGCGCCGCTTCAGAATGACAAACAGCGGATATCTTTAAAATGAATCTATTCTTATTCGATAAAGGCTATCACGACCAGGGTTTTAAATCCGTCGCCGGAGTTGACGAAGCCGGAAGGGGTCCTTTAGCAGGTCCGGTCACCGCGGCTGCCGTAATACTTCCCAAAGACGCAGACATTCCTTATTTAAACGATTCAAAACAGCTCACCCCAAAAAAAAGAGAAGAACTTTTTGAAATTATCATTCATACTGCATTGGCTTACTCCGTTTCAACCGTTGACAACAATAAAATAGACGAAGTAAACATTCTGCAAGCCACTTTCATAGCCATGGGAGAGTCCGTCTCCAAGTTAAAAGTCCGCCCCGATTTATGCCTTATTGACGGCAACCATAAAGTGCCGAAACTGGCGTTTGACCAACAGGCAATAATTGACGGCGACGCCAAAAGCGCGGCAATTGCCGCGGCTTCCATACTTGCGAAAGTCACAAGAGACAGGCTGATGCTCGAATACGCGAAGCAATATCCGGTTTACGGTTTTGAAAAACACAAAGGCTACGGCACAAAAGCCCACATGGAAGTCCTGCAAAAATACGGCGCCTGCCCCATACACCGCAGGAGCTTTGCACCGGTAGCTTACATAACAGAAAAGTGGAGAGTGAAGAGTGAAAAGTGAAGATACGGCAAAGACTTTTTTTTGCTGTCATATTGCTAGGCAACAAGGCGGCAGAAGCAATCCGGTGTAGTTTGTTGTATCTTCACTCTCCACTCTTCAATCTTCACTCTGTCGTTAAGAGGAAATTATGTCCGATACAAGAACAGTCGGCTTTAGCAAGGAAGACGAGGCCTGCGCGTACCTGAAAAAGCACGGCTACAAGATTTTAGAGAGAAACTTTAGAACGCCTTTCGGCGAGATAGACATAATAGCCAATCATAAAAAAGACATAGTCTTTATCGAAGTAAAATACCGAAAATCCTCTTTCAGCGGCGCCCCTCAGGAAGCCGTAACCAAATCCAAACAGCAAAAAATCATCAAATCCGCGCTGTCGTATATGAAACAGAAAAGAATCAACGGCGATATGAGATTTGACATCGTTGCCGCAAACGACACCGGCTTTGAAATCATAGAATCCGCTTTCACAGCCGAACAGGGCAGATATTATTTTTAAACTCTTTTGAAAAGAGCCGGAAAATAAGTAGAATATACGCAAGGAAAAGTTTGAATGCATATATAACAAATTGATTGAGAAATTTTATCCGGAAGAGTCATTCATAAAACCATTCTGGAAATATAAATGAATTTTAATTCCCTGGTCAAACAAATCAAATCCGTTCAAAACTCGCTGCAAGCTTCTGCGGCGAGCGCGATAAATACCGCTTTGACGATAAGAAATTGGCTTATAGGATATTACATTGTAGAATTTGAGCAAAACGGGAAAGACCGCGCGAAATACGGCGATAATTTGTTAAAAAAATTAGAAACAAAAATAAATGCAAAAGGTATTACGGAGCGCCGTTTAAGAGAATTCAGGCAATTTTATAAGATTTATCCGCAACTCTCGCAGGAAATAAATAAGTTTGCTCCTTCCTCGGTTCAAAGTGTGCCTGCTATTGAAAATAACGAAATTGTGCCAATTCGGCGGACGCCATCCGCCGAATTGAAAACTTCCCCTGCAGTTTTAATTAAGAAATTGCCATATTCTCATCTATTGAGATTATCCAAAATTGAAAATAATATCAAAAGAACATTTTATGAGCTGGAAGCTGTAAAAGGCGTGTGGTCATATAGTGAGCTTGAGCGGCAAATTAACACGCTTTACTACGAAAGAAGCGGGTTGTCAAAAAATAAAAAAGCGCTTTCAAATCTAGCAAACTCAACTGCGGTTGAATTAACTCCTAAAGATATAATCAATACTCCGTTTGCGTTGGAATTTCTCGGTTTAAACGAAAGGGCGTTGGTTACAGAGACGGATTTAGAGCAGGCAATGCTTGATAATTTGCAAAACTTTCTTTTAGAAATGGGCCGCGGCTTTTGTTTTGAAGCGCGCCAGAAAAGAATCTTGATAGATGATGAATATTTTTACGCGGATTTGGTTTTCTATCATAGAATTTTAAAATGCCATATTGTAGTTGAGCTGAAAGTCGATAAATTTAAGCACGAATACGCGTCGCAGTTAAATATGTATTTGAACTATTTTAAAAATGAGGAAATGTCAAAAGGCGATAATGCGCCCGTAGGCATTTTGCTATGCGCCGACAAAGGCAGCGCTCAGGTAAAATATGCCACAGCCGGACTTGATAAAAATATATTCGTAAAGAAATATCTGATTTCCTTGCCGAAAGAAAAAGAATTAAAAACCTATATAGAGCAAGAACTTAAAAATCAGTAAAAGGAATTTTGCAGTAAACAGAAGCGTTGAAAGACGCTCGATAAAAACTTAACAGACACATTTTTTTGCGGAAGGTTAACGACCTTCTTCTGTTTGTAGAGATACAAACACTGTTCGGACCCGGAAAAATGTCACAAATTATAATGGGAGATGT
>WQUP01000246.1 GCA_009782015.1 Endomicrobiia bacterium
CTATTCACTATTAACTGTTCTGCTGGTGCGCCACCGACATCATCAGTTTTATTCTGTTTATCTGGTTTACTTCGCTGGCGCCGGGGTCGTAATCTACCGCGGCGATGTTGACGTTTTCGTAGCGGCGTTTGAGCTCTTTCATCACGCCTTTTCCGGTGATGTGGTTGGGCAGGCAGCCGAAAGGCTGCACGCAGACGATATTGCTCACGCCGTCTTCTATCAGTTCAAGCATTTCTGCGGTCAAAAGCCAGCCTTCGCCGGTTTGGTTGCATACCGAAATTATTTCCGAGGCTTTTTTCGCAAGCTCTCTTGTCGTGTGGTAAGATTCAAAGTGTTTGCTTTTTTTGAGAGCCCTTCTTATTATTGAGCGCAGCCTTTCAATGTAGCCGCTGGCAAGCCAGGACATAGCCTTGTTCTTAAAACTTCCCGACAGATACTTGTGTTTGAAAACGTCGTCGAGCATGCAGTAGTTTATAAAGTCCGTCATGTCGGGCACAACGGCTTCCGCGCCCTCTTTTTCAAGCACGGAGACGAGATTGTTGTTTGCGTCGGGATGAAATTTCACGAGAATTTCGCCTACCACCCCTACGCGCGGTTTTTTTATTTTTTTGACGGGTATGGTGTCAAAATCCCGCACTATTTTTTTGACGGTGCTTGAAAACTCAAAGTAATAAGTTTTTTTAATTCTGTCCGACAAACGCATAAGCCAGCTTTCAGTCAAGGCATCGGTTTGTCCGGCGTGCACTTCGTACGGCCGCATGCGGTTTGAAAGCCTCATAAGCAGGTCGCCGTAGAGAAGCACCAAAAGTGCGTCTTTGAGAAGCCCGAAAGTTACGCCGAGCTGTTTGTTGAGATTCTGGTTTGTGGTGCTCAGAGATATCACGGGAACGTTTTTAAATCCGGCTTTTTCAGCCGCTTTTCTCAAGAAACCCGCGTAATTAGTCGCGCGGCAGCCGCCGCCTGTCTGTGAAATTATCATAGCGGTTTTATTTATGTCGTATTTTCCCGACTTTAAAGCGTTTATGAGCTGCCCTACGACGACTATCGTCGGATAGCAGGCGTCGTTGTTCACATAGCGCAAGCCCTCTTCTATGTCGGCTTTACGCACTTTAGGAAGCACCTCAAGCCTTATCCCGCGTCCGCGCATAATCGCGCCTGCAAGGCGGAAATGTATAGGCGACATCTGAGGGCACAAAACCGTATAAGAATCTTTCATGTCTCTGGTAAATTCGGAGAACTTCGTTCCTTCAAACACGTCTTCCGAAAATTTGAGGCCTTTCCTCTCTTTTATTGCGGCAAGGAGCGAGCGGATTCGTATCTTTACAGCGCCGAGATTTGAGCCTTCGTCTATTTTAAGCACGGTGTAAATCTTTCCCGATTTGGAAAGAATTTCCTCGACCTGCTCGGTGGTGATAGCGTCAAGTCCGCAGCCGAAAGAGTTCAGCTGTATGAGCTCAAGGCTGTCTATTTTGGTCGCAAGATTTGCCGCGCGGTACAGGCGCGAATGGTACATCCACTGATCCACAAAGTTGATTTTGGGAAGCGGGCCGGAAAGATGCGCTACGGAATCTTCGCTCAAAACCGTCATTCCGTGCGACGCGATGAGGTCTGCGACCCCGTGGTTTATCGCCGGATCTATGTGGTACGGGCGGCCCGCCAAAATTACCGCGGGCTTTCCGGTTTCCTTAATCTCTTTTATCTGCTTTGCACCCTGCTGCCTTATGTCTTTTTTAAATAAATTGAGAGAAGCTCTCGCGCGCAGGACGGCGAATACTAGTTCTTTTTTGGTTATGCCGAACTCTTTGAGTTCTTCGGCCAATCTGTAAATGAGCCTTTTAATGTTGTCAAAAGGAAGAAACGGCTGAAGGAATTTTATTCCTTTTTCTTCAAGGACGTTCATGTTGAGGCGCACAACTTCAGGATAACTTCCAACGACGGGACAGTTATAATGGTTGTCCGCGTCTTTAAACTCTTTGACTTCAAAAGGTATGCACGGATAGAAAATGGTTTTCACACCTTTTTTTACAAGGTTTTCTATGTGGCCGTGAACCATCTTTGCCGGAAAGCAAACGGTTTGCGAGGGGATGCTTTCAAGACCTTCGTTGAAAAGCGCGTTGGAAGAAGGGTCTGACAAAACCACGCTGAAACCGAGCTTGGTAAAAAGCGCAAACCAGAACGGATAGTTTTCGTACATGTTCAAAACGCGCGGTATGCCTATCTGCCCCCTTGGGGCTTTTTCTAAAGGCAAAGGCTTATAGAAGTCAAACAGTCGTTTGTATTTGTAGTCGAACATGTTGAAAGCAAAGCTTTGCACTTTTTTGTTTTGCAAAACGTTTTCGCAGCGGTTTCCGGATATGAAAGTTTTTCCGTCGGGAAAGACTGATATGTTCAAAAGGCATTTGTTTTCGCAGCCTTTGCAGCGTGTGTTTCTCATCTTGTAAGAAAACTCTTCCAGCCTTTCTTTCGAAATAATAAGAGAGGTCGAAGACCTCTTTTGGAGAGCGATTAGGCCTGCGCCGAAAGCTCCCATAAGTCCGGCAATATCCGGTCGCACCACTTTGGTGTTTAGAAGTTTTTCCGCCGCGCGAAGAACGCCGTTGTTGAAAAACGTGCCGCCCTGCACGACTATGTTGCCGCCGAGTTCTTCCGGATTTGAAATTTTTATAACTTTGTACAGCGCGTTTTTTATTACCGAGTAATCCAAGCCCGCGGAAATGTCAGCCGCGTTTGCGCCCTCTTTTTGCGCCTGTTTGATTTTGGAGTTCATAAAAACCGTGCAGCGCGAGCCGAGATCCACCGGCTTTTTTGCAAACAGCGCGAGCTCGGCAAAATCCGCCACGCCGTATCCAAGCGACTGCGCAAAATTTTGTATGAAAGAACCGCAGCCCGATGAGCAGGCTTCGTTTAAAATTATTTTGTCTATCAGCCCGTTTTTGACGTAAATGCACTTCATATCCTGGCCGCCGATATCCAAAATGAACGATACCTTGGGATTAAAATGGTGCGCTGCTTTGTAGTGCGCAATGGTTTCCACTTCGCCTTCGTCAAAACCGAGCGCGGCTTTTATGAGCGCTTCGCCGTAACCGGTAACGCACGAGCACGCTATCCGGGTCTCGCCGGGTATTTTTGAGTAGATGTCTTTCAGAACATCGACAACCGACTGAAGCGGGTTGCCGTTGTTGGGGCCGTAAAACGAGTATGCGATTTCTTTGTTTTCCGTGAGCAGCACGGCTTTTGTGGTTGTAGAGCCCGCGTCAACCCCCAAAAACAAATCTCCGCTGGCATCGCCAGCTTTTTCTAGAACGGCTCTTTTGGCTGTGGCTTTGTTATGTCTTTCTATGAAGGATTGGAACTCGGTTTCGTTTTCAAAAAGCGGGGGAAGCAGATCAGAGCTCTGGTTGAGCGGCGTATCTTTTAAACTTTCAAATCTTTTGCGCAGTTCCGTTAAGGTGATAAGGTCACCTTTGCCAAGCAAAGCGGCGCCGAAGGAGACAAAAAAGTGGGCGTTGTCCGGAAAGAAAACGTTTTCCGGTTTAAGATTGAGCGATTTTATAAAGAATGAGCGAAGCTCCGATAAGAAGTAAAGCGGGCCGCCGAGAAAAGCTACGTTGCCGGAAATAGTGCGGCCGCGGGCTAAACCGCCGACTGTCTGGTTTACCACGGCTTGCAAAACGCTTGCGGCAATATCTTCCCTTGCCGCGCCTTCGTTCAGCAGCGGCATGATGTCGGTTTTGGCAAACACTCCGCAGCGCGCGGCAATGGGGTAAACTGTTTTATGGTTTTTTGAAAGCTCGTTGATGCCTGCGGCATCGGTTTTGAGCGTCTGCGCCATCTGATCTATAAACGCGCCGGTTCCGCCTGCGCAGGTTTCGTTCATGCGCTGGTCAATGGAAGAGGAATCAAAAAAAGTTATCTTTGCATCTTCCCCGCCAAGCTCTATGGCAACGTCAACTTTAGGAAGAAAAGTCCTTATGGCATTTGTGCAGGCAATCACTTCCTGCTCAAAGGCAATTTTTGCCTTTTGGGAAAGGGCTATGGCTCCAGAACCGGTAGCGCAGACAGTCATTTCAACATTTTGAAGCGCCTTCGGCGCTTCATCAATAAGGCTGATAACGGTATTTAAAAGGTCAAGCTGATGCCTTTTGTAATTGACATAAACCGGCTTATTTTCGGCATCTAAAATCGAAAGCTTAACCGTGGTGGAGCCGATGTCAAGGCCGGCTTTGAAGCCATCGGCTTTGAAGCCTAGGGCTTCTTTTATTTTATCTTTTTGCATTACGCGTTTCCTTTAAATCAGCCTAAGGACCTTAAGGTCTTTAAAGTCCTTAAGGTCCTTAAAATGAGACTTTATTATACCAAAAAAAGCAAGCCGCAGGGCTTATTCGCACACTGCGGCTTGCTTCTTTTTAACTTATTACTTTTTACTTGTTACTTATTACTTGCCTTACTCAACAAATATCTCAACTCTTCTGTTTTTCGCTCTGCCTTCAGCGGTGTTGTTGTCTGCTATAGGCATTGTAGAGCCAAAACCCTGGTAAGACATCTTGTCGGTAGGTATGCCGTTTGCGGCGAATTCGTCATAAACCGCTTTTGCTCTCTTAAGGGAAAGATCTTTATTGACTGCCGCGCTTCCGGTTGAATCGGTGTGGCCTTCAACTGTAACTTTCTTATAGTCAAGCGCCTTTATCTCTGCAGCCTGAGCCGCTATAGAGGCTTTGCTTGCGGGTTTAAGATCTGCTTTGCCGGTGTCAAATGTTGCCATTTCAAGCTTGAAAGCTTTAAGCACGGGTTTAGCTCTTCTTGCTTTTGCTTCGGCAACCTGGGCAGCCATCGCGCTGTCATCGGTGATCGCTTTCTGCGCAGCAGCCTGTTTAGCAGCTTCGTCAGCGGCAGCCTTATCGGCAGCAGCCTTGTCGGCAGCAGCTTTGTCAGCGGCAGCCTTTTCAGCGGCAGCTTTTTCGGCAGCAGCTTTATCGGCGGCGGCTTTGTCAGCAGCGGCCTTTTCAGCAGCAGCTTTTTCTTCCGCAGCTTTCTTTTTTGCAGTGTCTTCGCCGAAAGTGTATCTCAATCCGAGATATACGTCATGCGCGTAATTCTGCAAGTTCGCTCCTCCGACATCCATTCCGCCGGCTTTCAAAAATCTATATCCTAAATCGACATTTACATTATCGGTCACGGGATACGATACGCCTGCGCCCAAACCGTATGCAAATATTGTGTTTTGCGCGCTTCCTACGCCGTCATCATATTTCATATCCGCAAATCCGGCTCCGGCTGACAAGTAAGGTTTTAAAATAAACTTCGTGGGGAAATCGAAATACATGTTCAACATATATGACTGCATATTGAATTTGTAGTCCGTATTGTCATCTTTATAAGAAGCTCTGTCCCTGTATCCGTACTCAACTTCGGCTCTAAGCAGGGATTTGTACTGAACGCCCAATGCTGCGCCGCCGAAAAATACGGTTGAATCGTTCAAATTCTTTACTGCTGCAGGAAGTGCGAATACGTCTCCTGCATTGGTTATGTCGGAATTAACATTCGAAACTCCGCCTCTCAAACTTATATAAGGTCTCAAATCTCCCGCCAAAGCAGCGGAAGACGCCAACAAAATCATCGAAAATAAAACTGCAACTTTCTTCAACATTTTAATCTCCTATTGGCTGTCATCCTGAACTTGTTTCAGGATCTGCCGTTAGTTTTTTTACGACCGGATGCTGAAACAAGTTCAGCATGACAACTATTGAAATGCGTTATTTTTATATTTTATATCTCAAGCCCGCGTACAAATCGTGCGAACCTAAATCAAGGTCGTACAACCTGTTGACTTTCACATATCTGTAACCGCAGTCAATATTAAAAGACTTGCTTAATCTATAAGTTAAGCCAAGGCCTACATTGTAAGCAAACATATTGCTGGTGTCTCCGCCGGCTTCGGCATCTATTCCAGCCCAGCCTGCGCCTGCGTTGAAATAAGGCTTTAAGAAAAACTTTGTCGGAAAATCAAGATAGAAGTTTAAGAAGTAAGTCTGCATTCTTCCTCTATAGCTCTCGTTGTCCGATCCTCTTTCGTATTCCGTGTAATCTCTGTAACCATATTCCGCTTCAGCTCTGAGCGGTCCATATTTTACGCCAAGATCGATCGCTCCGAAAGCCGCCCATCCATTGTTTTTCTGGACAACATCGCTTCCGTAATCGCTTGAGCAGTCAATTTTAGCGGTCTCATTCGCTCCTCCGACCTTTACGCCAATGTACGGCTTAAGCGATGCTGCATACGAACTTACTGCAATAAACGACATCACAAACACTGCAACTGCCACTTTCTTTAACATTGCATCCCCCTTTTTAATTCGGACAGTATTCTGCCCATTTTGCCAAAAAAGCAATATCTGATTATATAAAATTTTTCCAAATAGTCAAATATTTGTGAAATTTTTGCTAAGTAAAGCGCTTGAAAGGCAAAGATAATTTTCCAAAGCGGTTATAAACAGTTTTTTTAGCGGGTTGTTGACAGTCGTATATAGATAAGATACATTGTTACACATAAACTTTAAAGCTTATGTTTGTTTTCGATTGCCGAACCGCAATCTCAAAAAATAAACCATATCGGGGGTTTTGTGAGCAAAATTATCATTTCCGCTATTATATGTGTTTCGTTTGCCGTTAATTTGTTTGCCGCGCCGATTGCTCCGAATAGGAGCATATTTTTGCAGGGGCGTGGCATTAATTCGCGGATTGCTTCCAATTATTACCATTCAAAGGGCATAAACTCTTTGGTAAAAATAAGCGGTGTTTTGTATGCCGTATCTTTAGACCAAAATAACAAAATTGTGATTGATATAGTAAATGAAATTGAAAAGACTGAATTTTTTGCCACTGGCATAACAGCTTATAATTACGACGCTTACAGAGGCGTGGGCAGCGTAGCCGATGACGGCGAAAATTTGTACATAACATATATAGGCTCGGATGGCTCGGTCAGGTTTACAAAAATTTCTTTGTCGACAAAAACCGTTTTATGGGAAAGGTCGTATAAACCTCAGAATTTAAAGTATATGCCTTTGGATTCTTTTTATTATAACGGCTATTTGTATATATTGGTTTGCGAAAATGAAACCAACTATCATGTTTTAAAAGTTTCTGCGGCGGGGGACAGCTTTCCGACAATTTTAAACGAGACCAATAGTAATATTAGATTTAATGCTATCGCGGTTGAAAGCGGGAACATTTATTTATATGGCACTTTCAACTACTGGTCTGTTGTGAAAGGATATTCTTTCTCCATGTATATTTCCAAGTACGATACAAACGGAAATAAAACTGCTTCCCAAGTACATACAGGTTCCGAATGGCAGGACTCTGCAATCACAAGAACATATGTATATAATAATACAGTCTATGCAACATATAAAAAGTCTAATCTGTCCACGGATAAAATACTTAAAATGAACGACACCAGTTATTACTGGAATAAAAACATATCTGTATATACGGGTTCCATTTATGCTGACGGCTCAGGAGAATACGTAGGATATTGTGTGTATGCAAAATCCGGGTATCAGCGGTATGATTCCAATGGAAATCTTTTGGAAGATAAATTTGTAATGCTGCCGGCAAACGTCGTGCAAAGCAATGCCGTCTGTATAAATGGGGATAAAGTTGCGATGTTTGACTCTATCAGCAATCAGGACGCGTGCATAAATTTTGTTCCTGTCGGAAAAACGTGGTATATTTATAATTCTGATGCTGTCAATTTTACCCAGTCCGCGCTGTATCCATCGGTTAGCGACAATCAGACGGCAACTTTCGAATACAGGGTTAAATACGTGAATTATCAAAACATGCCTCCGGCTTCAGGGTATCCGAAATTGTATATTTTCAAAAACGGCATGCCGGTTAATCCTTCGGGATATGTAATGTCCGCAGTTTCCGGCGGCGCAAATTACAGCTCTGGCGTGGATTACAGTTATTCCGTAAATCTTCCGATGTCCGATGATGCGCTGTATTCGTACAGAATAGACTGCGGCTACGGCAGCGAGTTTTTTCAGTCCGACGTTTACTCCGGGCCGTTTTTCGGCGAAAAACCGGCGATTTATGAGCTCGGTTTGTCTCCGGATCATATAACAATTTCCGATGAAATAACGGTTAAGATAGAATATGCCGACCCTAAAAATAATCCGGTAATGAGCGGATATCCGAAAATAACTGTAAATGATTCCAATAATATTCCTGTTGTCAACGGTGTAACAATGGCGGATACAGGGGACGGAAAAGTTTTCCAGTATAAAATACCCGCGCAGTCTAAAGGGAGTTACTCATATAAAATCGAAGCCCAGAACAATACCGGATTAACAGCGAGTCCGCTTACCGGCAATTTTACAGTTTATGAAGATCCTCCGAAAATACGTTCTTCTTTTTCCTGGGGCAATTGCATTTATCCTTCGCGCGTTACGATAAACGATGCTATTTATGCGCAAATAAAGTATGAGGACAGTGCGAATATAGAGATAATGGTCGGCTATCCTAAAATCAGCATTTACGATAAAAACGGGTTTTCGGCAGCGGCTGACAGGATAATGTCTGATATCGGAAGCGGAAAAGAGTTTAAATATTATATAGGCAAACTTGCTGAAGGAACGTACACGTATAAGATAGAAGCACAAAACCGGAACGGATTACCTTCAAATACACTTACAGGGAGTTTTGACGTATTGAAAATACAACAATTTTTCAATTATCCGAATCCTTTTTATCCGGCAAGAGGTCAAAAAACGAATTTTGTGTTTTCAATGCATGAAGACGGAAGCGCGAAAATAGTGATATATTCCGAATACGGGGATAAAGTGTGGGAATCGGAAACGTTTTATAAACCGGCAAGCCAGAATCTGATGGAAATCCCGTATGACGGCAGAGATAATTCAGGAAAAATGCTTTATAAC
>WQUP01000247.1 GCA_009782015.1 Endomicrobiia bacterium
GTTCGACGTATCAAGTCCCGTGACAGCGCAGATCATGCTTTGGTATTCGAAAATAGCCTGAAGAGTACCCTGGCTTGCTTCGGCTTGATACGGGGTGTATGCTGTCCAAAATTCGCTCCTGCCGGTAACTTCGCCTACAAGAGAAGGGATATAATGATCGTAAATTCCGGCTCCGCGGAAAGAAAGCAGAGTTTTATTTTTAAGAGCAATATTTCGAAACGAATCCAAAAGCTCTTGCTCGGTCTGTCCGCCGGAAACGTTCAGTTCTTTAGCCCTGAGCTCTTTAGGTATAAAATCAAAAAGAGCGTCTTCAGAACTGACGCCCGCGGCTTCAAGCATAACTTCGTTATTTTTTTTATTTTGCTGTGTGTAGTCCATAGTAATGATGCCGTGAGGCAAGGATGCGAGGATGCGAAGCAAAGACTAACTGCTTTTAATGCCGCTACCTCGCATCTTATCCTCTTCGCATCCTCGCATCATCCTTATATCAATTTTTTATAGTCGTCCGCGCTCAAAAGTTCTCCGAGTTCCTTATCGTCCGTGAAATCTACGGTAAAAAGAAATCCTTTTCCGTAAGGATCCTGATTTACTGTTTCCGGGCTCGACGAAAGCTCTTCGTTGACGGCGGAAATTTTTCCGCTGACCGGAGAGTAAATGTCAAAAGCCGACTTTACGGATTCGACTACAACGACAGGCTGCGCTTTCTTTACGGCACGGCCGTTTTCAGGAAGTTCAACGTGTACTATGTCGGTTATCTCGTGCTGCGCGTAATCGGTAATTCCTACGGTGGCTTTTTTGCCTTCTATTTTCACCCATTCGTGAGTCTTGGTGTACTTGAGATTTTGCGGAATGTTCATAATTAACCTCTCGGCAGATTTATAAAATTACCTGCGTATTTTAGCATAATTGATAATTTAAGCCAATATTACATTTGTCATTCTGCGCGTAGTCGCAGAATCTATTGATTTATAGATCCTGCGACTACGCGCAGGATGACAACTTAGAATTATATCTGCGAATAAAGACTTACCATCTCGATTGCGCTCATCGCGGCATCCGCGCCTTTGTTGCCGGCTTTGGTTCCGGCTCTTTCTACGGCCTGCTCTATGGAATCTGTAGTCAAAACGCCGAAAATAACCGGCACTTTTCCGTTTAAGCCGGCAGCCGCTACGCCTTTTGATACTTCAGCGGCAACGTAATCGAAGTGCGGCGTCGCTCCCCTTATTACGCAGCCGAGGCATATCACAGCGTCAGCCTTGCCGCTTTCAGCCGCCTTTTTAGCAACAGCCGGAATTTCAAAAGCGCCCGGCACCCATATAAGCGAAATATTTTCGTCGCTTGCTCCGTGCCTTTTTAGGATGTCTTCGGCTCCGCCGATGAGTTTATTCGTTATAAACTCGTTAAATCTTGAAGCTACAATGGCGAATTTTTTGCCTTCAGCCTTTAACTGCCCGTTAATCGTTTTCATTTTTTCCCCTTTTTAACGGCAGAGTGGAGAGTGAGGAGTGAAGAGTGGAGATACGACAAAGACAATGCTGTTGTTGTAGTATCTTCACTCCTCACTCTCCACTCTTCACTCTGCCTTTTAAACTGCCTTTAATATGTGTCCCATCTTTTCTTTTTTTGTCTTTAAATATTTTTTATTGGCCTTTGTCGGATGGATTTCAACGGGAACTCTTTTGGCGATTTTCAGCCCGTAGCCCTCTAACCCGACTATCTTTCTCGGGTTGTTCGTCATGAGATTGATGCTTTGCATGCCGAACTCCGATAAAATCTGCGCGCCGATGCCGTAATCCCTCAAATCCGGAGGAAATCCCAAAGCGACATTGGCTTCAACCGTATCAAGACCCTGTTCCTGCAAATGATACGCTTTAAGTTTATTGGCAAGGCCAATCCCCCTGCCTTCCTGATGCATGTATAAAACCATTCCCTGCCCGGCTTTTTCTATAGCCCTTAGAGCCGTTTCCAACTGTTCGCCGCAGTCGCAGCGCATCGAATGAAAAACGTCTCCGGTTTCGCATGAAGAATGAACCCTCACGAGCACGTTTTTCTTCCCTTTCACATTGCCTTTAATTATCGCAAGATGGTTGTCCTTTGTCACCTCGTCTTCAAAAAGCGTCGCTTTAAAATCGCCGTACTTTGTGGGAAGATTTACGCTGACAACCTCTTTTATAAGCTTTTGCGTCTGGCGGCGGTAATTTATTAGCTCCGCTATAGTCACGATTTTAAGTTTGTGTTTTTTAGCAAACTTCACCAAATCCGGCATTCTGGACATCGTGCCGTCTTCGTTCATAATCTCGCATATCACTCCCGCGGGATAAAGCCCGGCAAGTTCCACCAGATCTACGGCGGCTTCGGTATGTCCGGTTCTTACGAGCACTCCGCCTTCTTTATAGCGCAGCGGGAATATGTGTCCGGGACGGGCAAAATCTTGTGCCTGCGCGTTTTTATCTATAAGTTTTTTTACGGTCATCGCCCTGTCATAAGCCGAAATTCCCGTAGTCGTGCCTATGCGGTAATCTACGGAAACTGTGAAAGAACAGCCTTTTTTCTCCGTGGGCTTTTCCACCATATTTTCGATTTCAAGCTGCTCTAATCTAGCGCTTTTCATGGGCGAGCATATGAGGCCTCTTGCGTGTTTTGTCATAAAATTGATGATTTCCGGAGTGATTTTTTCTGCGGCGCAGACCAGATCGCCTTCGTTTTCACGGCCGGGATCGTCAACGACAATAACCATTTTGCCGGCTTTAATGTCTTTTATAGCGTTTTCAACGCTTGCAAAAACTTCGTTTGTTTTCATATTTTAGTCCTTAAATAAAACATCGGTTTTATTCCCCTCTATGGAGGGGTGGCAGGCTTGCCTGACGGGGTGGTGCCTTTAACAGCAACAACACCCATACCCCGTCAGGCTGCGCCTGCCACCCCTTTATACTAAAGGGGAATTTTTACTGCATTGTTGTTGATTTGCAATTATCCTTAAAATTCTTTCAGCATCTCAAGCGTCAGCCCTTCTTTATTTTTTGTAAATTTTTCAACATACTTGGCAAGGATATCCGTCTCTATGTTTACCTTGCCGCCTGCTTTTTTAAACTGTAAAACGGTATTTTCAAATGTCTCCGGGATTATAAACATCTCGGCGTCATTTCCCCTGACGCTCGATATTGTAAGACTTATGCCGTCAACGGCAATTGAGCCTTTGTCAACGCAATATTTGGCC
>WQUP01000248.1 GCA_009782015.1 Endomicrobiia bacterium
AGCCGCCCAGCTGATCATGCCCCGTAAGAAGTTCGTCGGCATAATCGGTTATTTTGACAAACCATTGTTCCAGATCTCTGTGCTCGGTATGATTTTTACATCTCCAGCAAACGCCCTCGGAAACCTGCTCGTTGGCCAAAACCGTGTTGCACGAAGGGCACCAGTTAACGTTGGCCTTTTTTCTGAAGACAAGCCCTTGTTCCCACATCTTGATGAAAAACCACTGGTTCCATCTGTAATACTCCGGGTCGCACGTCGCGACTTCCCTGTCCCAGTCGTAAGAGATGCCGAGCATTTTTAGCTGATCTCTCATTCTGGCTATATTGTCTTTTGTCCACTTTGCCGGATGAATTTTATGTTTTATTGCGGCATTTTCAGCAGGCAGGCCGAAAGCGTCCCATCCCATAGGATGAATGACGTTCTTGCCTTTCATTCTGTGAAAACGCGCAAACACATCGCCGATGCTGTAATTTCTGACATGCCCCATGTGAAGATTTCCCGAAGGATACGGCAGCATGACAAGGCAGTAATACTTTTCCCGCCCCTCTTCTTGCGAGGCTTTAAAACTTTTCTCGTCAGCCCATCTTTTCTGCCATTTTTTTTCGATTTCAGAATGATTATAATCTGACATAGTTTTCCTCTAATCCTATATTTGTTTCAGAAATTCATATTCAACTTTATTAAATAATGTATCCGGCAACAATGATAGTCTTTTCCTAATAACTTTTATTGCCTTGTCGGATTTATCTATGCCTATCCAATTGCGGTTTAACTCTTGAGCGGCTGCAAGAGTAGTGCCTGAGCCGGCAAAGCAGTCTAATACCAAATCGCCTTCATTTGAAGACGTTTCTATTATAAATTTCAACATGTCTAAACTTTTTTCCGTAGGATACACGGGATATTGAGGATCTTTAAACTCCCAAATATCCTGCATTCTTTTGCCTTCCTTGCTATCGGAAAATATTTTCTTTCTCGGAACTCCGTTTGCAGACCATTCAATCAATCCCTGTTCGTCGAGCATATCCAACACGGACGGATCGCTGCGCCAATGACGGCCTTTCGGAGGCTTAACTCCGCGCCATTCTTTTCCGGTGTTTCCGTTAACTGTTTCTCCGGGAGCGTGCAGCGGTATAGTAGTATATTTTTTACCGTTAGCATCCGTTTTCTTAAATAATTTTACCTTATCGTCTTCGGAAAACGGGATTATGGGTTCATTCCACACATACGAATCTGATTTAGAATAAAATAAAATCATATCTTTAATATTGCCGTACGCTTTCCGTTGAAAATTCTTAGGATTGCATTTAATGCGGGTAATATCATTTCTAAACATTTTTTGCCCAAACACATCATCCATAACAAGTTTTACATAATGACCGATTTTATAATCGATATGCAAATATATCGAACCGTTATCTGATAATAATTCTTTAAGAAACACTAATCTTTCTCTTAAAAATTCTAAAAAATCATCTCCTAAAACTGTATCCTCATACGCTATTTCATCTTCATAACTGCTGCTGACGGCATTAGCCCTGTTATTTCCTATTCTAAAGTTAGTATTTGTCGCAAAAGGAGGGTCTATATAAATAAGATTAATTCTGCCGGAATAAGTATCCAATAGCTCTTTCATAACTGACAAATTATCGCCAAAAATGAGTTTATTTGCAGCGCCTTTGCCCGAAATTATTTCAAGTCTGGCTTTAGGAGTTTCTCTAATGATATTGCTCAATGTTTTTTCCATATTATATGCCGTTATTAACATAAATTAAACCTGATATAAAAATTCACGCAAAACCAACGCGCTCATTATATTTTCTCTTTTCAAACTGCCGGTAATGTTTTTATACATCTTATTTTTGCTTTTTATATAGACAACTCCGTCAAGAATCGCAATTTTTACGGCATTTACATTTTTTGTCTTAATAGTAGCTATGGCGTCGTTAAATTGCGCGTTTTGATGCCCGCCGAAATCGGTTAAAAACTTTGCCTCGCCGATAATGTATTTCCCGTTAAAACGCGCGATAAAATCCAACCCTTTATTATGTTTGTATCCCAGATGCTCGCTTGCAAAAGACATCATCTCAGCATCGCCGGCGTTAAGTATGGCATTTCCCTTCACTTTTAAAAATTGTCCGATATTAACAGGCGTAATACCTAAAGATTTATTATTTATCCATCTCTTAAATAAAGGTCCGATTTGCCTGTTCGTCTCTTTAGGCTCGGAACAATGTTCATATATTTTATTCAATCCCATTTCATATAAACGACCTGCGAGCCTGTTAACCGTATCGGGATTTCTTTCAAGCGCAGATATATCCCTTCTTAAGTATGCTACATAAGAATCCTTTATAGGAAATAAATCTAAATTTAATAAACTTTTCAATAATTTTATATTATCTTTTTTCCTAAATGCTTTTTCAACGCTCGTCCAATCGTTTTCCTGCAAATCTCTAATTCCTTCCGGAATAGTAGGATAAACTTTAAACAAATCATCTAAATAATTTCTTTGATTGGCATAGTCTATGCTTAACTTCATCCATGGGTTCACAAAATCCTCCTAAAACAATTATTTCTGCAGCAGCACGAAATGCTCTAGGTTTCCCTTCGGGCCTTTCAATCCTGAATCCGCTTCTGAAATAATCTTAAAACCTAAACTTTCGGCAAACGTCTTTATTTTATTTATGGCTTTCTGCCTCAGCTTCTCATCTCTGACTACGCCTTTTTTTATCTCAGACGGCCCGAGTTCAAACTGCGGCTTTATCATCGCAAGAACAAAGCCTTCGGCTTTTATAATTTTATGGGCCGCCGGCAGTATCTTATCCAAAGAAATAAATGAAACGTCTATCGCGGCGAAATCAATTTTATCTTTAATTAAAGAGCCGTCAAAGTAGCGGAAGTTCACATTCTCGATATTTATTACCCGCGGATCTTGCCTGAGTTTGTAATGCAGCTGCCCTGTGCCGACGTCAACTGCATAAACTTATACCGCGCCCTTTTGCAGCATGCAATCCGTAAAACCGCCTGTCGAAGCGCCTATGTCAAGGCAAATAAAGCCTTTTACGTCTATTTTCAGCGCTTCAAGAGCAGATTCAAGCTTCAGCCCGCCTCGTGAAACGTACGGATTTATATTCTTAACTTCTACGGCGTCATTCTCTCCGACCAATGTTCCTGGTTTACGCTGCACTTCATTATTTACAAAAACGCTGCCGCCGATTATAAACGCCTGCGCTTTAGTGCGGGTTTCGGCAAGCCCTTTTTCAAAAAGCATGACGTCGAGACGTTTTTTATCTTTTGTTTTTTTCATTTTTATTGAAAATAATGTTTTATTTATAGATTCTGCGACTACGCGCAGAATGACGACAAAGGCAATCCCTCACACTGCCCTCTTCCGCAAGTGGCAAGGGAACACCGCCGTATCTTCACTCCTCACTCTCCACTCTTCACTCTTTCTTTAGTATGTTCAAAGCCGTTTCCGCAATATTTTTAGCCGTAAGCCCGTATTTTTCTCTTAAGACGTTGGGGCTTCCGTGCTCTACAAACTTATCGGGCAGGCCTATTGACTCTACGACCGCTCCTGTTCCGCAAAGCAGAGATTTTATGCTCTCGCCGAAACCTCCGGTCAAAACGTTGTCTTCAACCGTCACAAATTTTTTATGTTTTGCAAGCAGCTCTTTTACAAGATCTTCGTCGAGCGGTTTTAAAAATCTCATATTGACCACAGTAGCTTTTATCTTTTTATCTTCAAGCATCTCGGCGGCCTTTACGCAGTTTTCAACCTGGTTGCCTATCCCGAGAATGCATACATCCGATCCTTCGCTCAGAACTTTTGCCTTGCCTATCTGAAGCACAGAAGGCGACATATCAAGCGCTGCTCCGGTTCCGGCTCCTCTTGGGTATCTCAAAGCGCAGGGCTTGTTTGAGTTGAAAGCAGTCTTAAGCATATGCTGCAGCTCGTTTTCATCTGCCGGAGCCATGATTATCAAATTCGGAATATATTTCAAATATGAAAAATCGAATGCGCCGTGATGCGTTCCGCCGTCTTCGCCGACTAATCCTGCCCTGTCCAGCGCAAAAATAACCGGAAGATTTTGAAGAGCGACGTCGTGGATTATATTGTCTATTGCTCTTTGCATAAACGTAGAGTATATGGCGCACACGGGACTCATTCCGCCGGCAGCCAGCGCCGCAGCAAAAGTGACAGCGTGTTCTTCGGCTATTCCTACGTCAAAATAGCGCTCCGGGAAGTTCTTTGCAAACTTATCAAGACCTGTGCCTTCAGGCATAGCCGCAGTTATCGCGACTATTTTGTCGTTGCCGTTGGCAAGCCTTACCAGAGTGTCCGCAAAAACTTCCGTATATGTGACCGCGCCGCTTTTTGCTATTTCGCCGGTCTGCGCGTTAAACTTGCCGACTCCGTGAAACTGCGTCGGATTTTCCTCAGCCGGAGCGTACCCTTTGCCTTTTTTCGTTATAACGTGAAGCAGCACAGGCCCTTTCATGCCTTTTATATTTTCAAGAATTTCCGTCAGCTTGGTTATGTCATGGCCTTGAACCGGTCCAATGTAAGTAAATCCCATCTCCTCAAACAACATGCCCGGAAAAAGCATTACCTTGACTCTTTTTATAAGCTTTCCAAACGGCGATCCGAAACTGTGGAAACGGCTGACCATCTTCATCACTTTGTCTTCGGCTTTTTTGACGCTCCCGATGGTGAGAAGCTTCGCAAAATATCCCGCAATAGCGCCCACTTTTTGCGATATGAACATCTCATTGTCGTTGAGAATAACCAGCATATCTTTTTTAAGGTGGCCGGCGTTCTGCAGCCCTTCAAAAGCAAGCCCGCCCGTCATCGCACCGTCGCCTATAACCGCAACAACGCGGTAATCTTCATTTTTGAGATCTCTTGCCGCGGCAAAGCCCAAAGCCGCAGAAATAGAGGTGGACGAATGACCTACGCCGAAAGCGTCGTGCTCGGATTCGGAACGTTTCGGAAACCCGCTTACGCCGTTGTGAGTTCTGAGAGTTTTAAACTTATCTTTTCTTCCCGTGAGAATCTTGTGAGCGTAAGCCTGATGCCCTACGTCCCATATGATTTTATCTTTTGGGCTGTCATAGACATAATGAAGAGAAAGCGTCAGATCCACGGCGCCGAGACTCGGGGCAAGATGCCCGCCGGTTTTTGAAACCGTATCGACTATTTCTTTTCTGATCTCTTTGGCCAGCTCGGGAAGCTCTTCTTTCTTAAGCTTCTTCAAGTCCTGCGGATTGTTTATATTTTCTAAAAAACTCAATGCTGACTCCTATTAACGACAGAGTGAAAAGTGGAGAGTGGAGAGTGAAGATACGACAACGGCAAAAACATGGAAATTATCATTAAGTCCTTGTCGTATCTCCACTCTCCACTCCTCACTCTTCACTCTCGTTTTTAGTATTTTCTAAAAACGACATAATCTGCCAAATCGTTTAAAAGATTCGCTTTTTTTCCGAATATCTTTACGGCATTTTTGGCTTTTTGAACGTGCTCTGCGGCTTTTTTCTCCGCCTTTTCTTTTCCGTAAAGAGAAAGAGCCGTGAGTTTATCGTTATCTATGTCGCTTCCTTTTTTGCCAAGAAGTTTTTTATCGGCATATACGTCGAGTATATCGTCGGCTATCTGAAAAGCCATGCCTATGTTTTTACCGTACTCTTCAAGAGCTTTTATGCTCCTTTTATCCGCGCCTGCAAGCGCTGCGCCGATTTTCAAACTCGCAATTATCAACGCGGCTGTTTTTGTAAGCTCTATAAATTCCAACTTCTTTTTAAGAAGTTTTTTGTCTTTCTTGTTCCATTTTCCCGCTTCAAGAGTATCTTCAGCCTGTCCGCTTATCATTCCCTTATAACCGCCGTACTGTGCAAGAATGCCGACCGCTTCGGCTATATTTTTTTCTTTCGCTTTAGACTTTGTTATAAGAGCGAAAGATTCGGTAAGGAGCGCGTCGCCGCAAAGAACCGCGGCCGCCTCGCCGAATTTTTTGTGGCATGTCGGTTTTCCTCTTCTGAGATCGTCATTATCCATCGCGGGAAGATCGTCGTGCACAAGAGAGTAAGTATGAAGATATTCTAAAGCGCAGGCGGCAGGCATGACGTTGCCGGCCTTAACGCCGAAAAGTTCCGCTGCAAGAATTACAAAAATAGGGCGCAGCCTCTTGCCTCCGGCCAAAACAGAGTAACGCATGGCCTGAGAAATTACGGATTTGTCTTTAGGCAAATGCTTCTTTAACGCGCCGTTTACAAGCTTTGCCTGACTTGAAAGGTATGATTTTAAATCCAAGACTTGCTCCGACATTATTAATTGCCGTCTGTTTTAAACTGCTCTTTTCTCATTATTTCGGTTTCTTCTATAAGCACTTCGATTTTATTTTTCGTGTCGTTGAGTTTTGACGAACACAGTTTCACAAGCTCAACGCCTTCCGAAAACAACGACAAGGCTTTATCCAAATCAGGATCGGCATTTTCCATTTCGGCGACTATTTCTTCAAGCCTTTTTAAAGATTTTTCAAACGAAACATCGGATGATTTTGACTGAGACTGCTCATTTTTTTTACTCATTCGATATCACCTCTATTTTTGCCTCAAAGCTGCCCTTGGCAAGCCTTACTCCAACGTTTTCCCCGCGTTTCAGGGCGGCTGAGTCTTTTGCTATCCTGCCGTTTGCGTCTTTGCATACGGCGTAGCCCCTTTTTAAAATACCGAGAGGAGAGACCAAATCAAGTTTTTGAGAAACGTTTGCAAACTCCGCGGATTTATACTCTAAGCTCTTTTTTACGCTAAGCCTGAGCCTTTCGCTCAGCATATCTATATCCGCCGTTTTATCTTCGTATATCAAATGCGGTTTCTGCAAAGCTCGCGACGACGCTAAAATCTCGACTCTTTCCGTGCAATTATTTACGATAAAATTAATTTCGTTTATCAAAGCTTCTTTGGCCGCGGCGACTTTTCTTCTGAGTTCGCTTTTGCCTCTTACCGCCATCTCCGCAGCCGCCGAAGGCGTAGGAGCTCTCTTGGCGGCAACAAAGTCCGCTATCGTAAAATCAATTTCATGACCGACGCAGGATATTACGGGAATTTTGGACTCAAAAATCGCGCGGGCGACGGGCTCCGTGTTAAACGCCCACAAATCTTCCGCCGAACCTCCGCCGCGGCCGACAAGCAAGACGTCGAGCTCTTTATGGTTTTCGTTAAAATACCTTATGGCGCGGGGAATCTCTTTTTCGGCCTGCGCGCCTTGAACTCTGACCGGATAAACCAAAACGTCCGCTCCGGCTTCAAGTTCTTCCAAAACCTTCACTATGTCGTGCAGCGCGGCCCCGTCTTTCGATGTGACAATGCCGATTTTATTTATAAATTTGGGAATATCTTTTTTGACTGACGGGTCAAACAAACCTTCTTTTTCAAGTTTCTTTTTAAGTTTTTCAAAAGCGGCAAACAAGTCGCCTTTGCCGGACTGTTCCATGTGATTTAGCACTATTTGATACTCGCCGCGCTTCGGATAAGCGCTGACGCGCCCGTAAACCGTAACTCTCATTCCGTTTTCGGGAGCAAACGTAAGACTTGTATTCGCGCCCTGAAACATAACGGCGTTTATCTGAGCGTTTTCGTCTTTAATGTTAAAGTACATATGGCCGGAATTATAGAGCTTAAAGTTAGATATTTCACCGGAAAGCCATATCCCCGGATAAGAATCCTCCAATATGGCCTTTATCTCATTGTTGAGCTGAGTGACGGTATATATAAGTCTGCCGTCATTTTCTTTGTGATTCCCGAAATCTAACTCTAAATCTTTGGACATTGAGGCACCTTAAATCAGTTAATAGTTAATAGTGAATAGGTAATAGTTTTGGAGCGGTTTCGCCGCAATTATTAACTATTAATTATTCACTATTAACTGTCTTTTTTCAGCATTTCCAAGTCGGCTAAATCTTTGGTTCTTCCCGAGGCCGATTTGTTTCTGATTATATCAGCTTTTGACAAAACTCTGATTTTGATGTCGTCTATATTTACGATTTTGGAACGTTTATAAGCTTTTTTGAAATCTAAACCGTCAACAGAAGTGATAATATCAATTCTTCTCGGAGCAACCCCTATCTGAAAAATCAGGTTATCCTGCTGAAAATCTTCCGTTTTAACATCCTGTACAGGCGCGCCGAAACGTTTTAGAGACTTCATAACCGCATCGGCATTTTTCATATCGGCAACTATCCAAATATCAATATCCATAGTCGCGCGCGGATATCCGTGAACAGCCATGGCATATGCTCCGACTAAGATAAACTTAACCTTTTCTTCGTTTAATATTGACAATATGTCTCTGTAATCTTTGTTGAGCATCATATTTGCCTCCGAGAGAGCATGCCTCAACCGTCAAAGGCCAAACATAGCCCAGACGTTCAGCCATGGAACCTTTGACATAATAACTATCATCATTAAGTTGTTTTTTAGTCAGAGTGATTTTTTTCATATATAACCGCTGAAAACAACAATTTTATCTTCTGGATTGCCACGGCAACTTCGTTGCCTCGCAATGACGGCAAACGCCGCAGCTGTTACATATTAACTATTCACTATTGAAATATAGGGTCTCTCTAAAAACCTCTAAAATCTAAAACCGACACGACCCAATTGGCGTCATCCCGAACTTGTTTCGGGATCTCGGAAGTTTACTTCCGAAACTTGTTTCAGCATCTCGTCATGAAAACATTAACGGCATATCCCGAAACAAGTTCATGATGACACATTAGGTGGCATACTGAACGGCATGTCACCCTGAACTCGTTTCAGGGTCAGGATTGACACAACTGCGGGGTTTTTAGAAACACCCAATAAGTAATAAGTAACAAGTACTAAGTACGGCAACGTCAAAAACTTTTTGTCTTTACTT
>WQUP01000249.1 GCA_009782015.1 Endomicrobiia bacterium
GTCGGCACGGTAGAATTTCTTGTCGATAAAAACGGAGACTTCTACTTTATGGAGATGAACACGAGAATTCAGGTTGAGCATCCCGTAACTGAAATGATAACCGGCATAGATTTGGTAAAAGAACAGATAAAATTAGCGGCAGGAGAGAAGCTCTCCTTTGATTCCGAAAAAATCCAGATTTTAGGACACGCTATAGAGTGCAGAATAAACGCCGAAGATCCCGACAAAGATTTTATCCCTTCGCCCGGCAAAATCGGCAGGCTGTTTCTGCCCGGAGGCCCGGGAATAAGGATCGACTCGCACGTTTACGGCGGCTATACGATACCGCCTTTTTACGACAGCCTTATAGCAAAGATAATAGCTTTCGGCGCCGACAGAGACGAAGCCATTTTGAGAATGGCCAGGGCTTTGAGAGAAGTCGAAATCGAAAACATAAAAAATACCGCCGTGCTTCATTCGAGAATCATGGCGAACGAGCAGTTCCGTAAAGGAAGCGTAAGCACTGATTTCCTTCCCAAATATATTTTTGGAAGATAGGCGCGCCTGCAGGCGAAGCGCCTCGCGCGCGGAAGTTGGGCAGCTGAGAAGCTGAGCAACGGCAAGGACTTTAAAGACAATAGGGTTTTTACAGAAGCCTGATTATCAAACTCAAAAAAGCCCGCTTGGTTTAAAGACAAAGCGGGCTTTTATTATTGCGAGCCGTCATCCTGAGGCGGCAAAGCCGCCGAAGGATCTAGACCTCTAGATTCTTCGTCACGGAGTTTACACTCGAGTGTCTAAATCGGGTGTTCCTCAGAATGACAACAACTATTTATTGCGGAGACACAAAATGGAAACCAGAGAAACCATCGAATCGCTCATCAAAGAAAGCATAGAGACAAAAAAACTCATGCTTGACCCTAAGCACATTGAATTCATCCAGACGGCCGCCAACAAAATCATAGCGGCGTACAGGCAAAACAAGAAAACGATCGTCGCCGGAAACGGCGGGTCGGCTTCCGACGCTCTTCATTTTGCGGCGGAAATGGTTGTGCGGTTTGAAAAAAACCGGAGAGCATTGCCATCTATAGCGTTATCGGAAAACGTTTCCACAATAACCGCCGCAGGAAACGACTTCGGCTATGACCAAAGTTTCAGCCGCCAGATCGAAGCTTTTGCCCAGACCGGCGACATATTCATAGCAATATCGACAAGCGGCAACTCGCCCAACATCATAAAAGCCGTAGAAGCAGCAAAAAAAATGGGCATATTTACCATCGGCATGACAAACTCCGACGGCGGACTTTTAAAGCCGCTGTGCGACTTATGCTACTGCGCGCCGTCAAAAATTACCGCCCGCGCCCAGGAGTGCCACATCCTTTTGATACACATTATCGCAAGGCTGGTGGAAGAAAAGGCAGTTAATAGTTAATAATGAATAAGTAATAGTTAACGGCAAACGACACTAACTACCGCGGCGAAGGGACGATGTCCCAAAGGGACGATGTTCCAAAGGGACGATGTCCCGAATCCGCTCCAAAATTATTAACTATTCACTATTAATTATTAATTTGCTTAGGAGTAAATTACATGAACCGCGCACTTACAAGAAAAGAAATGCAGTCTGAAGCCGCAAAACTTAAACGCCAAAGTAAAAAAATAGTTTTTACCAACGGCTGCTTTGATTTGCTTCACACGGGCCACACAAGCCTTTTTGAAAAAGCAAAATCTCTCGGCGACGTTCTTATTGTGGCTATAAATTCCGATAAATCGTTAAGCCGCCTCAAAGGGCCCAAGCGCCCTTTAGTCTGCGAAAAAGACAGAGCGAAGCTCTTGCTTGCTTTAAAACCCGTCGATTACGTTGTAGTTTTCGGCGAGCAGACGCCAAAAGAAATTTTAAGCGAGTTGCGCCCCGACATATTGGTTAAAGGCGGCGATTATAAACTATCGGAGATAGTCGGCAGAGAGTACGTAAAAAAAGTTTACCGCTACCCTTTTGTAAAAGGCAAGTCAACGACAAATTTGATAAATACGATAGTTGAAAGATACGGAAGAAAGACAGAGTGAAGAGTGGGGAGTGAAGAGTGAAGATACGGCAAAGACATGCGGGCTGTCATTGCGAGGCAACTTCGTTGCCGAAGCAATCCAGAGTTGTTATCTCCACTCCTAACTCTTCACTCTCCACTCTTCGCATCGTAGATGCGAATTTGAACCGCTGCCGCGAAGGCTTGAGGGTTGTCGAAGACAGTCTGCGCTTTGTTTTAAACGACGAGCCGTTATATAAAAAGACCCGAAGGGTCAGGCACGATACGGATAAAATTTTAAGAGGAAGCTACGCTTCTTTGATAAAAGAGCGCGATTCCATAAAAGATTCCGGCAGACAGATGCCCGAAACCGCAAAAAAAGATTTAGCCGGCATAATAATCGCCAACTTCAAACGCGCGCAGGAATCTTTAAGAGTTTTGGAAGAGTATTCAAAAACATTTGAACCGGCGGCAGGGTCAATTGACCCCTCGCCGCAGTTTAAAAAACAAAGATACGCGGTATATAACATTGAAAAAGCCGTTTTCTTGAAATATTTTAAGTCTGTCAATCCTGAGAGGACATAGTCCTCGAAGGATCTAGAAGTCTAGATTCTTCGTCGGGAACTGAGTTTCCTCCTCAGAATGACAGAATATGTAAGGTAAAATCTCATGGATTTCCAAAAAGACATCTGCAAAATAGACAAGCTTCGCCTGTTATGCATCACTTGTCAGCGTCCGGACGTAAGTTATCAAAAGCAAGTAGAGCTTGCGTGCCTCGGCGGCGCGGATATGATACAGCTTCGCGACAAAAGCTTAGAGCGGACGGAACTGGTAAAGCTTGCCAGAGAGCTGCAGGACATATGCGGATCTTTTGAAGTTGCGTTTACGCTCAACGATGATCCGGAAATTGCCAAAGAAGCAGGCTGCGACGGAGTGCATATAGGCCGGTCAGATATGCCTTATAGCCAGGCCCGTAAAATAATGCCTTTCGGCATAATAGGCGTGTCAGCGCAAAATATGCAGGAAGCTTTGGAAATCGCAAAAACCGACGCGGATTATATAGGTATCGGCCCGATTTTTGCCACCCCGATGAAAGAGGGGCCAAAGCCCCTGGGATTATCCGGATTGAAGGAAATTTGTTCCCAAATAAAAACTCCGCTGATTGCAATTGGCGGGATAGACATAACAAACGCCGCGGAAGCGGTAAAAGCCGGCGCACAGGGAATAGCGGTAATCAGAGCAGTATGCGGCGCAAAAGACATAAAAGCAGAAACAAAAAGATTAAAAGAAGCGATATTAAAAGCTAAAGGTTAGCAGCGATTGCCATCAATCCGCCGTCATTGCGGGCTCCGACCCGCAATCTGTTGTTTACGGCGAGATTGCGGGTCGGAGCCCGCAATGACGGACTAGAGGAAAACAATTATGACGCTGATGAACGACGCAAAAAATAAAAAAGACAATACTCTCATAAAATCCGCGGCAAAAGCCGAAAATTTAAGCGAAGAGTTTATAAGGCAAGGCGTTGCCGAAGGCACTATCGTAATTCCAAAAAATATCAACCGAAGGTTGTCGAAGATAGTTGCCGTTGGAAAAGGCCTTAAAACCAAAGTCAACGCCAACATAGGCACTTCGCCGGACCATATTTCGCTCAAAGAAGAGCTTGAAAAACTTGATGCGGCCGTAAAAGCCGGCGCTGACGCCGTAATGGATTTGTCCACGGGCGGCGATCTCGCAAAAATAAGAAAAGAAATTTTAGCGCATTGCCCCGTACAAGTCGGCACTGTGCCGATTTACGAAGCCGCGTGCAGAACAGTTGCCGCAGGCAAAAAAATCTCCCAAATAGACAGCGAAGCGCTGTTTGATGTGATAGAAGAGCAGTCCGAGCAGGGCGTGGACTTTATCACAGTCCACTGCGGCATAAACAAAGAAACTGTCGGCATATTAAACCGGCAAGGCCGGTTGGCAGGCGTTGTAAGCCGCGGCGGATCGTTTCTTGTAAAGTGCATTAACGCCACAGGCAAAGAAAATCCGTTGTACGAACAATATGACAGGCTTTTAAAAATAGCCGCAAAATACGACGTAACGTTATCTCTCGGCGACGGATTCCGCCCGGGCTGCACTTTTGACGCTTCGGACGGCCCTCAGCTTGCCGAACTTTCCGTTTTAGGCGAACTGGTTTTAAGAGCCAGAAAAGCCGGCGTTCAGACAATGATAGAAGGCCCCGGTCACGTGCCTTTAAATCAGGTAGAAGCAAACGTCGCTTTGGCAAAAAGGCTGGGGCATAATGCCCCTCTTTATTTTTTGGGACCTTTGGTTACCGATATTGCTCCCGGATATGACCACATAACCTCCGCCATCGGCGGCGCCCTTGCCGCGTCTTACGGCGTAGATTTTATATGTTACGTCACAGCCGCAGAGCATCTCCGCCTGCCTGACGTCGCAGACGTCCATGAAGGCGTAATCGCAGCCCGCATAGCCGCTCATGCGGCCGACATAGTAAAAGGCGTCAAGGACGCCAAAGAGCAGGACGACAAAATGTCAAAATGGCGCAAAGCGCGCAACTGGGACAAACAAAAAGAGTTCTGCATAGACCCGGAAAAATTTGCCAAAGAAAGAGCCAAACTCCCGCCTCAGCAGGAAGACGTATGCACAATGTGCGGCGAATTCTGCGCCATGCGAGACGAATAAGATGCGCGAGTCGCGAACGGACACGAGATGTGAGCGCCCCGGAGTATAAATTTATGGATTCTGCGACCCTGCGGCTTTGCTCAGGGCATGCCCCGCGCAGAATGACAACCGCTCCAATGGAATATTTGGGATAAATCATGGATTGCCATCCCGATGCTTCGCGCAGATATCGCAAAAATAAATAGAGAATAAAAACATGAAGAAAAAACAAACTAAAGAAATAACAATTCGCAGTTCCGCAGCCGAATATTTAACTTTCGTCGCTGCAACGGGCGATAACAAAACAAGCGTAGAAATGCGTTATGAAGACGAAAATATCTGGCTTACGCAAAAATTGTTTGCGGTACTTTACAATGTCGATATTCGCACCATAAATGAACACTTACAAAATATATTTAATGATGCTGAATTATCTGAAGATTCAGTTATCCGGAAATTCCGGATAACTGCAAGCGACGGTAAAACTTATAATACGAATCATTATTCTTTGCAGGCAATAATTGCCGTCGGTTTTAAAGTAAATTCACGGCAGGCAGTGCAGTTTCGCAAATGGGTAAATAAAATAGCGAAAGATTACACAATTCAGGGATGGGTAATGGATGTCGAGCGTCTTAAAAACGACGGCTCGATACTCACGAAAGAGTATTTTGAAAAGCAGCTTGAAAAAATTACTCGGCAAACCGCATGCGCGTAATAGTGTGAACACGCCCCACGAAAAACGCATGAAAAGCCGTAAAGCAGTTATTCCCCTTCTGTGAACTTACCTTTACCCATATCTTTTTCCCTCGCCCCTTGCGGGAGAGGGCAGGGTGAGGGGTTGCCGTTGTCGTCGCTGTTTTTTACAAAGAGACCACCCCGTCCGCTTCGCGGCCACCCCTCCATGGAGGGGAATTACGGCACTGTTGTCAATACATTTTTTTTCATGCGTTTGTCGTGACACGTCTTGGCTTTTTTACTTTTAAGCCACCAAAAATAGTATAATTATCAAACTATTTTGCATTATCGGAAAAACAGAGGGTAAAAATGAAAATTCGAATGAGAGTGCCGGCTACTACGGCGAATTTGGGGCCGGGGTTTGACGTTTTTGGGGGGGCGCTTGCTTTGTATAACGAGTTTGAAGCCGAGTATGTAACTTCCGGACGAACGAAGTTCGTTTTGAAGGGGTACGGGAAAAGGGCGCTTGCGAAAGGCGAAAAAAATCTTTTGTGGCAGGCAATGGCCGAAACTTTTAAAGTTTTGGGCTGCGATAAATACAACTTAAAAAATCTCAACATAACAATTAATACCGGAATACCGCTCAGCGGCGGGTTGGGCTCAAGCGCTTCTGCGATTGTCGGCGGCATAGCTTTGGCAAACGCTCTTTGCGGCAATAAACTCAACAAGGCGCAGATGGCGCAGCTCGGAATGCGCATCGAAGGCCATCCGGACAATGTGGCTCCTGCGGTTTACGGCGGGCTGTGCGTATGCGCAAAAGAAGGCGGCAATGCCGCTGATAATTCAAAAAACACGGATGTGGTAAAGCTTCCCGTGCCGAATTTGAAAGTCGTAATGTGCGCTCCGTCTTTTGAACTCAGGACAAAACGCTCAAGGCAGATACTGCCGAAAAACGTAAGTTTGTGCGACGCGGTTTTCAATACCTCAAGAGTGGCTCTTCTTACCGCGGCTTTCTGCACGGGAGATTATTCGCTGCTTAAAAAAGGAATGCAGGATAAAATACACCAGCCGTACAGAGAAAAAATGATACCCGCCATGGATGCCGTAATAAAATCCGCTCTTGACGCCGGCGCGTACGGCGCGTTTCTTTCCGGCTCAGGCCCCTCAATAGCCGCTCTCTGTAATAAAAAAGACGCCGAGGGCGTCCAAAAAGCCATGGTCAAAACATGGAAAAAAGAGAGTGTTTCCGTAAAATCGTATATTTTGGATTTTGACAGGCACGGCGTTTCGCAGATTTAGGGCTCAAAAATCTGTTTTGCAGTTACGACCCGCAATCTATCATTCGAGACGAGATTGCGGGTCGTAGCCCGCAATGACGGACAGGAAAGATATTATGTTAAAAAAGATTCTCGCGGTTTTAAGTTTTATTATTGCGGTTATTGCCGCGGCGGTTTCATACATAGTGCTTAAAAATATATACATCGGAGTTTTAAATTTTTTCGTGATGATGTTTGGATATAGTCATGTGGTTTCTGAAATTAACCAGTTCATTATTGTGTCCGCTGTTATTGCCGCGGCAATCGTTTTATCGTTTATATATTTGGGAATACTGTTTCTCAGAAAGAAAAGCAGCAGAAAACAGTTTATCGAAGCCGCAATCCTCATTGTTCTTTTGCTCGCGGCTGGCGTTGTCTCTTTGAACAAAATGTATTTTCCTGCCGCGGCTGACATCAGAAAAACCATAAAAGCCGAAACGGGCATGACGCCTCTTATGATTGCCGTATCACAAGGCGACGGTAAGATTGAACTTACTAAAAGAATTTTAAAACGGGAAAAAACAGACATAAACGCAAAGAATACTGCGGGGTGGTCTGCCTTATTTATTGCCTCATTCGGGTATCCGAAAACTCTTCCTAAAAGGCTTGAAACCCTCAAGCTTCTCATAGCAAGCGGCGCGGATGTCAACTTAGTTGATAACGATGGAAGAACACCCTTGATGCTTGCTTCTCCGGAAGCCGCGGAAATTCTTGTGCAAAGCGGAGCAGATATTAACGCAAAAGATGAGTTCGGCATGACTGTTCTTATGCATGCAGCGATGAAGGGCGACGATTATATCGAACTGATTAAAAGAATTTTAGAGCAAGGAGAAAAGGCGGATGTAAATGCAACAGCAATGTCAGGCGGTCTGTCCGCTTTGGATCTTGCCGTTTCTCGCGGTATTGCCAGTGAAAATCCAAAAAAGCTTGAAACCGTAAAGCTTCTCATAGCAAGCGGCGCCGACGTAAATGCAAAGACTGCCAGCCAAAATATTACGCCTTTGTTATTTGCGGCAAGCAATAAAGCCGAGATTGTCAAAGTTTTAATTGATGCGGGTGCGAATGTAAACGCAAGGGACTCGAAAGGCATAACGCCTCTAATGAAAGCGGCGTCAGAGAATGCCGACGTCAATGTCATACAATTGCTTATAAAAAGCGGAGCAGACGTGAAAGCAAAAGATAATGAAGGCAAAACGGTATACGATTGGCTTGCGAAAAACGATAAGATGCCGCAAGCAGACAAAGAAACTGCGAAAAATCTTTTGACAATACAGCCTTTAAACAAACAGAAGAAAACGTCATAGTAAAATCGCACATATCAGATTTTTATAAACACGGTGTTTCGCAGTAGGGGGATATTATGTTGAAAAAGATTCTTGCCTTTTTAAGTTTTGTCTTGGCAGTTATTGTAGCGCTAGACTCGTATGTGCTTCTTAAAAAGATATACGCTGCGTCTTTTGAATTATATGTAAATTCCGTATATAATTTTGTGATTGTTGCTGTGCCCGCCTTGATTGCAGCGGCAATCATTTTGTTGTTTATATATTTGGGAATAATGCTTCTCGGGAAAAAAAGCAACAAAAGACAGTTTATCGAAACCGTAATCCTTACTGTTCTTTTAATTACAGCGGGGATTGTCTATCTCAAGAAAATATGTCTCCCTGCAATGACTGACAGTATAAAAGCCAAGACGGGCATGACGCTTCTTATGGCTTCCTCAATACAAGGCGATGATAAAATTAAATTTACAAAGAACATTTTAAAGTATTTTGGAAAAGCTGATATAAACGCAAAAGATACCCCTCCTGGTTTGCCGGCAGGGGATTTCGGAGGAGGAAATACCGCCTTGCATTATGCGGCAGGCGATCTTTTTCTGCCGGGCGCGAAAATAAAAAATATTGAAACCGTAAAGCTTCTTATAGCAAACGGCGCGGACGTCAACTCCAGAAATAATGCAGGGGAAACGCCTTTAATGAACGCGTCTCCGGAAGCCGCGGAAGTTCTCATAAAAGCCGGCGCTGACATTAACGCAAAAAACAATGCCGGCTTGACGGTTCTCATGTATGCCGCTATACACGGCGACTATAGGATTGAACTCACAAAAAGAATTTTAGAGCAAGGAAAAAACGCGGATATAAACGCAACGGCGAAAGGCGGAGTATCTGCCTTGCATGTGGCTGCGATTTCAAATACCGATGAAAAAAAGATTGAAACCGTAAAACTGCTTATAGCAAACGGAGCTGATGTT
>WQUP01000250.1 GCA_009782015.1 Endomicrobiia bacterium
GCAAGCGGGCATTCCGACCCGGAAAAAAGTTTTTCCCTGAACGTCAACATCGTTGCCGGCTTCCTTCTTCTCGTATATCCTCTCAACTTTGGTTTTGCCGAAAGAGGCAAAAAAACTAAAGTTTTTCTTATAGCGGCATTTGTAATGTTTGCGGCCATAATGGCGACAAAATCGAGATCTGCCATAGCGCTGGCGTATATTGTCACGATATTTTACTTTGTAAGGCTTAAAAAAGACGCGGCGTTAAAAATATTTGCCGCGGCGGCGACGGCTATTTTTCTGGCAGGATTGATTTACGCCGTGCGCTCAAAGATCGGCTGGGCCAGTTTATCGGACAGGCTTATGTGGTGGAAAACCTGCCTGATAATGTTTAAAGCCAACCATTTTTTTGGCGTGGGTTTCGGCAACTTTTCGGCATTGTATCTTTTTTACCGGCCTGAGCTGACGCTTAACACAATATTTGCGCACAACATAGTTTTGCAGCTTTTGGCCGAGACGGGCATATTCGGCTTTGCGGCCTTTGCCGCTGCCGCATCGTCTATAGCGAAAAATATTTTCAGCCGCATAAAGAGCGGGCCGTACATCATGGCCGCGTTTGTCTCAACTGCCGCTTTTATTTGTTTAAATCTGACAGATTACAGCTTTTTTATTCCGGCAAACATGCTGGTTTTTTACGTTATAGTTGGCACTGCTTTTACGGCCGTTATTTCAAAAAGAAAAAAACTCTTTCCGGCGCTTGCCGTTTTCATACCGGCTTTATACTTAATTTATGTTTTTGCCGCTTCTGTTAATGCCCAAAGCTATTATGAAGAGGGAAACTTTCTGTTCAATGAAGGCAAATACGAACAGGCGGCGCAGAAGTATGAGAAAGCGACGCAGAATGACGAAATAAATCCTGTTTACCGGCATAGTTTGTCTGAGAGCATGTACTCTTTGTGCGCAGCAGAGCCAGATTCCGAAAAAAGAAAACTTTATTTGCAGACTGCCGTTGACAGCGATTTGAAAGCCGAACAATATTACCGCAGCTCCGCAGAAATAAAAGCCGAACTGGCCTTTTTGTACAAGTTCTCCGGAGACGATGCAAAAGCCGCGGAGTATATGGAACTTGCAAGAAAGTGCGATAAATTTAATCCGAGACTGCGCGCCGGAGAAAAGAAAAATGAATAAAATTTTGCCGCACATGATTTTAACGGGAGTGTTTATCATGAATGCCGCTGCGTCTTTTGCCGCCATTGCCGTCCCGTCAAGCGCAAGGTCAAAAGCGGTCGTTGAAAAAAACGCGCCTTTGCTAAAAGAGGAGTTTGAGAAAAAAGAGCTCAAACTCGGAGATAAAGTTTATATAAGAATATTCAAGGAAGAACATATCCTTGAAGTTTGGGTTTTGGACAGATACGTTTATAAGCTTTTCAAAGAGTATCCGGTTGAATATTATTCCGGAGGGCTCGGCACTAAAACAAAACATGGCGATCAAAAGAGCCCCGAAGGTTTTTACACAATCTATCCGTACAGCCTAAATCCGTCAAGCTCATATCATCTTGCCTTCAATATAGGATATCCGAACGCCTACGAAAGATACCGCGGCTATACCGGCGGAGATATAATGGTGCACGGCAGCAACGTGTCAATAGGCTGTTATGCTATGACAGATCCGCGCATAGACGAGATTTATACCATAGTGCAGAAAGCGTTTGAAGGCGGGCAGCGCGATGTAAAAGTTCATATTTTCCCGTTTAAAATGACCAAAGAAAACCTTGAAAGGCATAAAAACGACGCAAACATGCCTTTCTGGCAGGAGCTTGTCGAAGGTTACGAATATTTTGAACAAAGAAAAGTACCGCCCGTAATTCAGGTGATAAAAGGCAGGTACGTCATACAAAAAGAAATTCCCATGGTTGTAGGTTAAAAGACAGATGAAAGATATTTTTAATAAATTTTCTGCTTTTGCCGAAAAACATAAAACGTTTCTTGCGTTTTTCCTGCTTGCCGTCGCCGTGCTTGCGGTTTACGGCCGCAGCGTCAAATACGATTTCGTTTACTGCGATGACGACGGGCTTGTTATAAGCAACTACGGTTTTATGTCCGATTTCAAAAACATTCCGGAGTTTTTTCGCAAATCTGTATTCAATTCCGCGGCGGACAATTATTACAGGCCTGCAATGACGCTTTCGTTTTGGGCTGACGCTGTCGTTTTTGGAAAAAATCCGTTCGGTTACCGTCTGACAAACATTCTTCTTCATATCGCGGCTGTTTTTCTGGTTTACGTTTTGCTGGCGAGGCTCAAATTCGGCGCAAAGTTTGCTTTTTTGTTCGCGCTTTTGTTTGCCGTTCATCCGGCTTTTGCTCAGACTGTCGCTTGGATACCAGGCAGAAACGATTCTTTGCTTGCGGTTTTTGCCGTTGCCTCAATGCTTTTTTTGTTGGATTACTTTCAAGACGGAAAGAAAAAGCGCGACTCGCTCTTTTTGTCCGGACTGATGTTTTTAGCCGCGATTTTTACAAAGGAGAACGCGGCGGTCATGATTTTTACTTTGCCGGCGTTTGTGTATGTGTTTTGCGAAAACGCCAAAAAGCGCGATTATATAAAAATAACCGGTATGCTGATTTTAATTGCCGCCGTTTACGGTTTGATGAGAATGACAGCCTTGCGCGGAGCCGAGGGGACGTCGACAATCGTTTACATGCTGCGCAATGTGTTCGGTTCCATGAAGATGGTTTTCGTGTATCTGGAGTATGCTCTGCTGCCTTACAGGATGTATGTCATACCGGTCAGCGTGCCGCCTGAGCCTCTTACCGCGGCAGCGTGCGCGATGGCTGCCGTTCCTCTTGCAGGATCGCTGATTTTTAAAACAGGAAGAAAAAAAGTCGTCCTTTTCGGGCTTTTTTGGTTCCTGATGTTTCTGTTGCCGTCTTTTGTTATTGCGAACTACTGGTTCTCGCACAGGCTTTACGTGCCTTTTATCGGAATAGTCGTAATGTTTATGGAGTTTTTTTCGGCAGCGGCGCATAAACATCCGGAAGCAAAAAAGTATTTTTTGCTGCTGCTTGCCGGAATTACGGCGGTTTTTGCGGTTGCATCGTATATGCAGACGCAAAAGTTTAAAGACCGCATAGCGTTTTATGGAAGCGCGGCAGCCGAGCAGCCGTTGACCGAAACCGTCAGGCTGCGCCTTGTAAGTTACTACATAAACGCCGGAATGCTTGCCG
>WQUP01000251.1 GCA_009782015.1 Endomicrobiia bacterium
GGAAGTTGATTTCGCTGTTGTCGTTAACTCCACACTCCACACTCCACACTCCACACTTAAAATATTCACCACACGGCCGGACACTCTTTTCGGCGCTACTTTTATGGTAGTGGCTCCCGAACATGAAATCATTGAAAATTTAAAAGACGAAATCTCAAACTATGCTGAAGTTGAAAAATATGCGGCTGTATCTGCCTCAAAGTCAAATATAGAGCGTTCGCAAAGCAAAGAAAAAACTGGCGTGAGGCTTGAAGGCGTCAGTGCGATAAATCCGGTAAACAGCAGCGAGATTCCGATTTTTGTTGCGGATTATGTTTTGACGGGTTATGGAACCGGCGCGATCATGGCCGTGCCTGCGCACGACCAGAGAGACTGGGAGTTTGCCAAAAAGTACGGCGTTCCCGTAATTGAAGTCATAAAAGGCGAAAACTCCGATATCTTAAAACACGCTTATGAAGACGAAGGCGTGCTTGTAAACTCCGGGCAGTTTAACGGAATAAAATCTACAGAGGCTTTTAAGGTAGTTTCCGAATGGGTTGAAAAACAGGGATTCGGCAAGAAAACGGTCAACTTCAAGTTAAAAGACTGGCTTATCTCAAGACAAAGATATTGGGGAACTCCGATACCAATGATACACTGCGAAAAATGCGGGACAGTTCCTGTCCCAATAAAAGAACTGCCCGTAAAACTTCCGCAGGATGTAGAGTTTACAGGCGAAGGACAGTCGCCCCTTAAGTCGAGCAAAGAGTTTGTAGAAGTAAAATGCCCGAAGTGCAGCGGCAAGGCAGAAAGAGAAACAGATACCATGGATACTTTTGTTGATTCCTCGTGGTATTACGCGCGTTACTGCGACGCGCATAACGACGGCGTTCCTTTTGACGCTGCAAAAGGAAATTACTGGATGCCGATAGACCAGTACATTGGCGGAATAGAGCATGCGTGCATGCATCTGATATATTCGCGGTTTTGGTATAAGTTTATGAGAGATATCGGCATGGTCAAAGCCGACGAGCCTTTTACCAATCTTTTGACTCAAGGGATGGTTACTCTCGGCGGAAGCGCGATGTCAAAATCCAAGGGAAATACGGTAAGCCCGGACGAAATAGTCGAAAAGTACGGCGCCGATACCGCGAGGCTTTTTATACTTTTTGCCGCGCCGCCCCAAAAACAGCTTGACTGGTCATCAGACGGAGTTGACGGCTGCTGGAGATTTATAAACAGGATATGGAGACTCTGCGATCTGGCGTGCTCCAAATCCGAAACAGCCGCTTCAAAAGACGACATCGCCGGCATTATGAGAGTTATGCATCAGACTATTAAAAAAGTTACCGGCGACATAGAAAAAGAGTTTCAGTTCAATACGGCCATATCATCGGTGATGGAGCTTGTAAACGCGTTATATTCTTACAAATTCCACGGAAACGACGGCGGAGCTTCAAAAGAGGCGTATAAAGCCGTTGTTCTGCTGATGGCGCCGTTTACCCCGCATCTTTGCGAGGAGATATGGGAGAGGCTTGGCAATAAAGAATGCATTTCTTCTGCAAAGTGGCCTGAGTTCGACGAAAAATTTATCAGGCAGGACAACATAGAGCTTCCCGTGCAGATTAACGGCAAACTGAAGGGCAAAGTTATTGCGCCTTCCGAAGCAGGAGAAGCCGATATTAAAAAAATAGTGCTTGAAGATGAAAAGCTTTCGCAGTTTTTATCAGGCAAAGAGATAGTGAAATTTATCTTTGTCAAAGGGAAAATAGTCACGATAGTCGTCAAATAAAAAAGAGTGAAGAGTGAAAAGTGAGGAGTGAAGATACTACGAGGGCCTTTTGCCGTCATTGCGAGCACTGAAAGGGCGCGGCAATCCAGAGTAGTTGCAGTATCTCCACTCTTCACTCTTAACTCCCCACTCTGTCGTTAAAAGGGGCGCTCAATGAAAAAGTTTTTATTGTCGTTATCTATGCTTGCGGTGCTTACGGCAGGATTTGCCGGATGCGCGTCGATGTATGATCCTGCTCCCCAGATTTTGCCGGAGCACATAAAAAAAGTTTTCGTCAGGCCGCTTATAAATAATACCAACCAGTACGGCCTTGAGGCAAAGTTTACTCTGGCTGTTACAGACGAAATTTTAAGGGACGGCAGGCTTTCTCTGGTAAACAGCGAAAGCGAAGCAGACGGCATTTTGACCGGAGAGATAAAAAGATATATTCTTCAGCCGCTTACTTACGACGTCAACAATGTTACCGAACAGTATAAGCTCTGGGTTATAGTAAGCGTGTCTCTCATAGACAAAGAAAACAATGTTACTCTTTGGACCGAGCCGAATATGGAAGGCATTCAGATTTATTTGGATTCTACGAAAGCCGGCGCCATGAGCGGAGGAATGACCGAAGAGGAAGCAAGACAGATAATTTGGGAAAAATTGGCAAGAAACATAGTCAAGAGAACGGTAAAAGGCTTCGGCTCAGTCAGCAGCGTGTCGGAAAAGAAAGTACCAAATTAAAGGACAGAGTGAAGAGTGGAGAGTGAGGAGTGAAGATACGACAAACGGCAGTATCCTCTCACTTGTCAGGGAAAGGATTAAGGTGAGGGCGTGCCGTTGACTTTGCAGTATCTTCACTCCGCACTCCTCAATCTTCACTCTGTAGTTCGCATTAAATATGCCATTTCTTAAAATACAAGATTTTGACAAACACATGGCTGCAAACAAAATTTCTCCCGTTTATTTATTTGCCGGGGAGGAATTTTATCTCATTGACAGATGTCTTGCCGGGGCGGAACGCGCCTTAAATGCCGACGATTTAAATAAAGAAGTTTTTCACGCCGGAGAATCATCGGCCGACGATATTTTAAACGCTTTGCAGACGCTTCCTTTTTTGAGCGACAGAAGAATCGTTGTAATAAAAGAAACGCATAAGCTTAAAGCCGCAGACGCTGAAATTCTGTCGGGATATGTTTCAAATCCCGTAGAGACTTCGTCTCTCATAATGCTTTACCCGGGAAATTATAAAAAGGAATCGGTTTTGAAAAGAAAAGAGCTTATAAGCAAGTGCTCTTCCCTTAAAAGCTGCATAGCCGTTGACTGCCGCAGGCAGTACGAGAGCGAAGTAAAAGAATTTATAAAAAGCGAGTTTGCCAAAAGGGGAAAAAGCGTTTCTTTTGACGCAATAACAAGAATA
>WQUP01000252.1 GCA_009782015.1 Endomicrobiia bacterium
CGGGCGATCAAAGCATACAGCGGCTCATTAAAGAAGCCGCGGTAAAAATGCCTAAAAATGTGTGCGCTTATTTTGCTTACAACGAGTCTCTTTCTCATAAGATATACGCCGGCTGCGACGCTTACATGATGCCTTCCCGTTTTGAGCCGTGCGGGCTCAGCCAGATGATAGCGCTTGCTTACGGCGCCATACCCATAGTCAACCGTACCGGCGGGCTTTCAGACACCATAGTTTACTACAACCACTACATAAAAGAAGGCAACGGCTTTATGTTTAACATAACCTACGGCGAAAACTTTGTTCAGACGATTTTAAAGTCCGAAAAAATATTTGCCGACAAGCAAGACTGGGCTGCTTTGACGAACAATGCCATGAAATGCGATTTTTCATGGGACAGATCGGTCAAAGAGTACGAAAATATGTACCGCAAAGTAGCGGATAAAAAACAGTACGAGTATGTTTTTGTGAGAAGCTAGCCTAACTAAAGATTGAAGAGTGGAGAGTGAGGAGTGAAGATACGGCAAAGACTTTTTTGTCGTCATTGCGAGGGAACAACGTTCCCGAGGCAATCTAGAAAATAAAGCTGTTGTTTCTGTTAGCTTTCCGGACTGATTTTAATTGTATCTCGGAGTTTGAAATATGGGCTCATCGTCTATAAACGTCGCGTCTAAATTTTTAAAGTTTGCGGCGCTTGCTGTGTTTTGCGCGTTTAGTGTTTTGATTGCCAATCATTACTATTACATAGATTCATACGCCAAAAAGCTTTCGTCGGAACTGGATATGACGGTGTTTATAAGCAAAAACTGTCCTGACGACGCGAAGGTATGCGGCGAGATAGGCGCTTTTGGCTTTGTTGCGGTGGATAAATATGTCAGCTCGCAAGAGGCTTACTTCAAAGCTGTGGAAAAAAACCCGTTTCTTAAGGATATTTCCGTTCCCGGCGACGCCGGTGCGTTTCAATCTTATGTGAAAGTGGTTCCGACTAAGCTTCCGACCGACGATTATCTTGTCGCCGCAAGAAACGCCGTAGCGAAAGTGCCGGACGTGTCCGAAGTCGTTTTTGACCCTTCGCGCTTTAAAGAATATGTCCAAGCCAGAGACACGCTGTCTTTTTACCAGACTTTCGGGCTGGTTTTTATAATCGCGGTTTTTGTGTTTTTTGTCGTTCAGTCGTCGCTGTTTATTGCGGCTAAAGAAGAAAATGCAAGAAAGCTTGTAACCAATTTTTTTGCTTATCTGGTTGCGGCGAGCGCAGGTTTTGCAGGCGTATGGGGAACGAGTGTCTTTTTGCAGTATCCTCTTCTGATAGACCAATTTGCCGCTTTTTTCTTAATACCTCTTACCGCAGCTCTGGGAATAATACTAAAAGACTAAGGAAGAGTGAAGAGTGGGGAGTGAGGAGCGGAGATACTGCAACAACTGTGTTTTTTGTCGTATCTTCACTCTCCACTCCTCACTCTCCACTCTTTTTTTTAAGGTTTTTGTTGATATGAAAATAAAAATACTCCTAACTATTGTGTTTATATCGGCTCAATTGACCTACGGCCAGGAAACCGCCGACATCAAATCGCAGTCTAAAGAGCTTTCAGACGTAAGAAAAAGCATAAAAGAGAAAAAGCTTGAAAAAGACAGGCTGGCGCTTCAGGAAAAAGTTTTCAAGCGCGAGCTGAAAGCGCTCAATGACGCGATATCCGAAAATGAAAAAAATCTTTCAAAACTTTCGCAGGAAATAAAAACTGCGGAAGCAAACCTTGCCGCCGCCTCAAAACAGTACGCCGCCGCGTACAGCAGGCAAAACGACATAAACAATTCAATGCTCGAGGAGCTTGAACTCTACAATAAAATGACTTTTCTGCGTTCCTACGAGCAGGATCCCGTGGAATACAAAATAAGGCAGGCTGCGCTTGAATATAAAAAGTCGGATTTTGACAAGGAGTGCGAAGCCGCCGAAGCCTCTTCGTTCGACATTAAAAAGTGGGAGAAGGCAAAAAACGACCTTATAGCGCTCAGGCAGCGAGAAACCAATCTTGAGACGGACAGAAAAAATCTCATGGCAGAAAAAAACGATCTTCTCAAAAACACTTCGGCAAGAAAGGCTGCCGCGGAAGAAGAGATAAAGTCGCTCAACGAAAGCGCAGAAGCCCTGAAGGCTCTGATAAAGAAACTTACCGCCGATGCCGAAGAGAAAAAGAAAAAAGAAACCGCCGCCACCGCCGCGGTAAAAGCGCCCGTTTCGCAGGTGAAAAGAAAAAAAGATCTTCCTTGGCCGCTTGACGGAAAAGTAATATTGAAATTCGGCAAAAATAAGCACCCCGAACTTGATACGTACGTCATAAGCAACGGCATAAAAATAAAAGCCGCGGACTTAAGTCAGGTAAAAAGCGTAGATTCCGGCACGGTTGTCTTTGCCGGAGATTTCCGTTCTTACGGAAAAGTTGTTATAATAGACCACAAGGATTCTTACTTTACGGTTTACGGACAGCTTGACCAGATACTTGTAAAAGAAGACCAGAAAGTATCGAAAAATACCGCGATTGCAAAGCTCGGCAGCGCAGACAACAGCGTGCTTTATTTCGAGATCAGACAGAACAATGTCCCTGACGACCCGCTTTTGTGGCTGAAAACGGCAAGTAATAAGTAAAAAATGCCGTCATTGCGAGGAAGAGAACGGAGTTCTCTGACGCGGCAATCTAGACGATCAAACTATAGTTTATTCGTAATTGGGTGTCTCTAAAAACCCCTTGCTTGTCATCCCGGAAGGTAGTAGTCCGGGATCTGCCTTAAAGCTTGAGCGACGATAAAAAACTGCAGATACCGGACAGAGACTTTCCGGTATGACAGACTTTAGGGGTTTCTAGAGAAACCCAATTAATTTCGGAGAATAAAAATGAAACGTATTTTGGCGGCTCTGCTTGCGGCCGTATTGTTATGCCCGCCGGTTTTAGCGGCTTCGGACGAAACGTACGACAAGCTCAAACTGATGGTTGACGTCATGGAAATAATAAAAGCAAACTACGTTTCCGAGACCGATGCAAAAGATTTGGCTGTCGGAGCGATAAAAGGCGTAGTCGGCACGCTTGATCCTTTTTCGCAGTATATGGAGGAGAAAGCGTATAAGGACATGAAAAGCGACACCGAAGGCGCGTACAGCGGCGTGGGAATGCGCA
>WQUP01000253.1 GCA_009782015.1 Endomicrobiia bacterium
ATCCGTGGATTTGGACGGCAAAGTTCTCTTAAAACCCCGTCCAGGACACGCGGATTTGGCGGGACTTATGAAATACGGGGTAAGCGATTTCAGGGATATTCTTGAAAGATCATCGGCAAGAGAAACCGCAGCAAGAGTAGCCGCAGGCGCGGTCTGCAAGGAACTTCTCAAAGAGTTCGGCATAAAAATTTTTTCATACACGCTGCAAATAGGAAACGCTGCAGCTAAAATAAACGCCGCGCCAAATGATAAGATGCGGCGCGATACGGAGACGTCGCTTGTAAGATGTCCGGATCCGACCGCAGCCAAAAAGATGGTAAACCTCATAAAAGCCGCGGCGGCAAATGGCGACACTTTGGGCGGAAAAATAGCCGTCATGGCGCAGGGAGTTCCTGCGGGACTTGGCAGCCATACGCAGTGGGATTTAAAGCTTGACGGCCGCCTGGCGCAGAGCCTTATGTCCGTGCAGGCCATAAAGGCGGTTGAGATCGGCGGCGGCACAAAACTTGGAACGCTTCCCGGTTCGCAGGTTCACGATGAAATATTTTACAGCGCAAAAAGAGGCTTTTACAGAAATACGAACAGAGCCGGCGGAATAGAAGGCGGAATGAGCAACGGCGAAACCATAGAGATCACATGCACCATGAAGCCCATACCTTCGCTTGCCAAGCCGCTGCGCTCGGTAAATCTCAATACCAAAAAAGCGGAAAAAGCCGAAGCGGTGAGAAGCGACGTGTGCGCCGTTCCCGCTGCCGGAGTTGTGACCGAAGCCGCGGTAGCTTTTGAACTAGCCAGAGCCGTGAAAGAGAAGTTCGGCGGTGACTGTATCGAAGATATGAAAAAAAATGTCGCAGCGTATAGAGCACGAATTAAAAACATCTGAACGGATAGTTAATAGTTAATAATTAATAGTGAATAATTAATGCCGCGCTTGAGGCGTTTCTACTATTAACTATTAACTATTAATTATTAACTGGAGTCGTATGAACTTAGTTTTAACCGGCTTTATGGGCAGCGGAAAATCAACTGTGGGAAAAATTATAGCCGAGAAGCTCGGCCGCGAGTACTGCGATACCGATGAGCTTATAGAAAAAACCGCTGGTATGCAGATAAACGATATTTTTAAAGAACGCGGGGAGGCCGCGTTCAGACTGCTGGAAAGCGAGATTGTCAAAAGCGTTTGCGAAAAGAGTTCCGCGGTCATATCATGCGGCGGCGGCGTTGTCCTCAACTCCCAAAATATTGAAAACTTATCCAAAAACGGTGTAATAGTTTATCTGTATGCTTCTCCCGAACAAATTTACGAAAGAATAAAAAATGAGGGTCATAGACCCCTTTTAAAATGCGCGGACCCTTTAAACGAAATAAAAAGGCTGCTTGAGCAGCGCAGGGAAGCTTATTCTAACTGCGATTTTTCTTTTGACACCGGAGGCTTAAGCGCCGGCGAAGCCGCGGAAAAGATTTTGGAAAACAATGAAATCATGAAATTGATAGGCAAAACAAAAAATAATTGAAAAATAAATGAGTTTTATGTGTGTAATATCGCTCTTCCGTTGCCGTATCTTCACTCTCCATTCTCAACTCTTCACTCTGCCGTATGCCTTTTAAAGTGCCTTTAAAGCCTGTCAAATCATTTAAAAATGACACCGAAAATATAAGAGAACAAGAATTAAAATATCATCAAAAAAGCCACCGAAATATATTGTCGTTGAAGTTGTTGTGCAAAGCTCTTATGTCTGTAATTCCTAGTTGTTTTGCCGTTAAGTCTTTAAGAATTAAAAGTTAGCAGCAGCGCCGTTGTCGTTTTTCTCTTTTTGATACTTTTTCTCTTTGTGAATAACTTTGAATTTATGTGGACAAAGTGGATAAGTCAAGCAGCCTTAAGAATTTTGGCATTAGCCTTAAATTTGGAAGCGATTTTAGTAATGTAGTTAACTTGTGTGTCGATGGATGCAGAAAGTTCGATAGGGTCAATGGAATCGTGCAAGGAGGTATATTTAGCAAGCAAAAGTTGATTGATATTAGTGGATTTAGATAGTTGCAAGCGTTGAAGAGGAGTTTTGTAAAGGTCGATTTTTTTAACAATTTTAGAGCCGACGCGTTTTTTAGAGATAAGTTTAGATTGAGGGACAAAAAGGTTTTGGAACATAGCGGCGTCAGCATAAAGTTTGTTAAGAAGGGAGACGAGGTATTGGGAGTCGTAACGTAGATAGCCGACGAGTTTTCTGACGTGAGTGAAGTTTTTTTGTTCGATGCGAGCGTTATCATTTTTTTTATATTCACGGGAGCGAGTGAAGCGGATGTAGTGTAATTTGCAGAATTTAGCAAGATGAGCATTAATGAATTCAGAGCCATTGTCGGAGTTAAGGTTGTTGACTTTGAAAGGTAGAGTTGGGAAAATGACGTCGAGAGCGTTAGAGGTATTGATTTGAGATTTACCCAAAAAAGCTTGAGCGGTAGTCCAGCCTAAGAAATGGTCGGTGAAGTTAAGGGAGTAAGCGAAGTTGCCGGAAAGGTTGTCGCCGCAGTGAGCGACTAAATCCATGGAACAAGAGCCTGGTTTTTTAGGGATGATGGTAGGGTCGACTAAGGGAATGGTAACTTTAAGATGCCTTCCCGGGCGAGTGCAGCAAGCGGCTTTCTTTTTATTGTCGCGGTCTAAGTTTTTAAGGCGTCTGTCGAGCTGAGCAGGAGAAATTTGACACATAAGAGAATAATCTTTGTCGGAGACAAGGAAATTCTTTTTAATAGATGATTCATTGTCTTTGATAATAGGTTCAAGTTTAGGTCCGCATGGGTAGTTAAAAGCTTTCCAGACCTGCGCGACCAGTTTTAATAGAGCTTGGCTGTATTTAAGCCTGCGCTTCTTTTTAGGCAAGCATTTTTTATCAAAGGCAGAAACAAAAGGTTTAGCAAGGCGTTTAATAACGTGTTTCCTGGTTAAATGACAAAGTTTGCATAGTTCGTTAAGAATACGTCCTTTTCCTTTTTTGGAGGCCTTAAAGTAGGCATCTTGCTGCGATTTGAGGATTTCCATTTTGGTTTCCTTTTTCATGCTATCCCCCTTGGGAATAGCATAACAATATTTTGAATTTTTCGGTGTCATTTCTTAAATGATATTTCAATTTTTATTTCGGTGTCATTTTACATGATTTGTTTCG
>WQUP01000254.1 GCA_009782015.1 Endomicrobiia bacterium
CCGGTATCTGTAGTTTTTTGTCGTCGAACAAGCTTTAAGGCAGATCCCGGACTACTGCCTTCCGGGATGACAAGCATGGGTTATTAGAGACACCCAATTACAAATCAACGGCAGATTGCGGGTCAAGCAATGTCATCCTCGAATGTTTTAATCGGGGACCGCAATGACGGCTTTTTTGCCTTTGATTCGTAATTCGTAATTTGTAATTCGTAATTGCCTTTATTTGTCCTGCAAAGCCGCTATGCCGGGGAGTTCCTTGCCTTCCAAAAATTCCAGCGATGCGCCGCCGCCCGTAGATATGTGGGTAATTCTTTTATCCACTCCGGCTTTCTTTACCGCTGACACGGAGTCTCCGCCTCCTACGACTGAAACGGCTCCGTTATCCGTGGCGTCGGCTACCGCTTTTGCAAGCTCTACGGTTCCTTTTGAAAAACTGTCTATTTCAAATATCCCGAGAGGCCCGTTCCAAACTATAGTTTTTGCGGATTTTACGACGGATGAAAACTTCTCGATCGATTTCGGGCCTACGTCAACTCCCATAAATCCGAAAGGAACCGTATCGTCATTAGTAGTATCTATCTTTGCGTCAGCCGGAACAGTCATATCGCTGAAATTAAGCTTATCGACTATGACATGATCGAGCGGAAGAAGAAAATCGACTTTCTTTTCTTTCGCTTTTTTGAGAATATCGGACGCAAGATCGAGTTTATCATCTTCTACAAGAGATCTTCCGGTACTGACGCCCTGCGACTTTAGAAAAGTATATGCCATCGCCCCGCCTATTATTATGGCGTTGACTTTGGTAAGCAGATTTTCAATGACGTTTATCTTATCGGAAACTTTCGCTCCGCCGAGTATGGCGACAAAAGGCCTTGCCGGATTATCAAGAGCCTCGCCGAGAAACTTCAACTCTTTTTCAACGAGAAAACCGGCGCACGCGTCTTTTACATACTTTACTATTCCGGCGGTAGAAGCGTGTGCTCTGTGAACTGTGCCGAACGCATCCTGCACAAAAACTTCGCCCATGGAAGCTAGCTGTTTTGCAAACGCGTCCATAGCGGCTTTATCTTTTTCGCCAGCGGCATTTTTACCCTCTTCTTCCGGATGAAATCTCAGGTTTTCAAGCAAAAGAATTTCACCGGGTTTAAGATCCGCCGCGGCTTTTTTTGAATCCGCGCTTATGCAGTCGCCTTCGACGAACTTAACGGGCTTTCCGAGAAGTTCGGCAAGTTTCGGAGCAACAGGCTTAAGGCTCATTTCGGGAACGGCTTTTCCTTTCGGCCTGCCCAGATGCGATATGAGTATTATCGCGGCGTCGTTGTCAAGAAGATATTTGATTGTCGGAAGCGTCGCCGCTATTCTTTTGTCGTTGGTAATATTCAAATCCGAATCAAGCGGAACGTTGTAATCTACTCTTACGAGAACTTTTTTGCCTTTTACATCGATGTCCTTAAGCGTTTTTTTCATAAAAAATCCCCCTGAAAAAGTGTGGAGTTTGAAGTTTGGAGTGTGAAGTTTATGTGTTTTCGCTTGGGACAAAGTCCCTTGCGAAAACCTATTGATAGGTTTCGGGGACATTGTCACTGAGGGACAATGTCCCCGAAACACAACAACTCCACTCTCCACACTGCCGTTAAACTCCAAACTTTTTATACAACAACAATCGGGTTCAGCCGCGAACTTAGACCAAACCCGATTTAATTAGCGGTACTTAAAAATATTTCAGTTACTTGACTTCGGCAAAGTACTTAATCGTCCTTACCATCTGGCTCGTATAGCTGTTTTCATTGTCATACCAAGAAACAACCTGGACTTGATAAGTGTCGTCGTTTATTTTTGTCGCCATGGTCTGCGTCGCGTCAAACAGCGAGCCGTATGTCATTCCGATTACGTCGGACGAAACAATTTCTTCGTCGGTGTATCCGAAAGACTCGGCAGCGGCTTTCTTCATTGCGGCGTTTATGGATTCTTTCGTTATGTCTTTTCCTTTCACAACGGCAACCAATATAGTAGTCGAACCGGTTATAACGGGAACTCTCTGAGCGGAACCGATAAGTTTCTTATTGAGTTCGGGAATAACCAAACCTATCGCTTTTGCAGCGCCGGTTGAGTTAGGAACTATGTTTGCCGCAGCTGCTCTTGCTCTTCTCAAATCGCCTTTGGCGTGAGGGCCGTCAAGAGTCATCTGGTCGCCGGTATATGCGTGAACGGTAGTCATAATTCCGCTCTGTACGGGCGCGAAATCGTTGAGAGCTTTCGCCATCGGGGCAAGGCAGTTAGTCGTGCATGAAGCTGCCGAGATTATATTGTCTCCCGCTTTAAGAATTTTGTGGTTGACGTTAAAAACTACCGTAGGCAAATCGTCGCCGGCCGGAGCCGAAATAACGACTTTTTTCGCGCCTGCCGCTATATGAGCCTGGGATTTCTCTTTTGATGTATAAAAACCCGTGCATTCAAGAACCACATCGACTCCGTACTTTCCCCAAGGAAGATTCTTCGCGTCTTTTTCCGCGTAAATCTTAATCTCTTTTCCGTCAACGATAATCGAGTTTTCCGTAGCTTTTACTTTGTCGGCAAGAGCATATCTTCCCTGCGCAGAGTCATATTTCAACAAGTGGGCAAGCATTTTAGGGCTTGTCAAATCGTTTATGGCTACGACATCGTAGCCTTGCGCGTTAAACATCTGCCTGAACGCCAATCTTCCAATCCTGCCAAAACCGTTAATCGCAACTTTTACTGACATAATTACGCCTCCTGAGTGTGGATTTTATTTATAAAGATTAGATTTTTGAAATCTATCGGAAGTGATGTTATAAAATATTGAAATTGTTGTCAAACTTTCAAACTACAGAGCGAAAACCTAACAATATGTTTCGGTCTAATCTAAACACAATAACTTCACACTCCAAACTTCACACTGCCTTTAACTATGTAAATACACGGCAACGACAACCGCGCACGCGTAAGAAGCTCCGGCGTTTTTAAGCGCCGAAGCCATTTCGCTCAAAGTCGCTCCGGAAGCCGTAACGTCATCTACTATGCAAACTCTGTCTCCGGCATTAAGCGACGCGCTGAAAGAGTCTTTTATTTCGCCTTGTCTTTCTTCTCTGGGAAGAGTTTTTAACTCTTTTGTATTTTTTATCTTT
>WQUP01000255.1 GCA_009782015.1 Endomicrobiia bacterium
TCTTTGATGGGGCCACTGGCAATAGCGTCAGAGTTGCCTATCACGCTTATGGAGCTTCCGCCGGCCTTCTTATTTAATATTCTTTTCACTATTGTGGCAAGCCATACTCCGTGTCCTCCGGGCGCCGGTTTGGCGGCGGAGGGACTTACACCGTCCTCGTAATCGGTCACGAATCTCACCGTATTATTTTCCGAGTCATACTCTATTACAGGATACATATCCTGTCTTTCCGTATCCGCATCGAGCGCTGTTCTTATTGTCTCGCCTTCCTTAAGCCCGCTTATATCTCCGTCTTTTTTGTCATATAAAGCATTCACAAGTTCCTCGGAGTCCGGACTTACGAGATTAGCAAGCCTTATCCCATTGTATGTGCCGTTTGCCTTCTCGGCAAGAATTTTCTCAAGTTTTATCTGCATTATGCTCTTGAGCGATACTTTCCCGTCTGCGCCCTTGACCACAAAATACAGATCGTCGGCTTTCGCACCGTATTTGATTTTTATACCGGCGAAATCTTTTTGCAGGAATGTCCCGTCAAGAAGACTTGCGTTGAGCAGAGCGACGGTTTTTTCTCTTAAAACGGCGTCTTCTATTTTCATGGCTTCTTTTAATGCCTGCTTATAAACTTTTACCGCTTTCAGAAGATCGTCTCTCTTTATAGAAGAACCCAAACCTCCGTTCATAAGACATATGTCAACTACCGCCTTTCTCGCCGCTCTGGAGTACGCCCCTTTCGGATCTTTGAGAATATCTTCAAGCTGCTCTATAGCCACGTACTCTCTGTCCGCAGCCGTCATCTGGCTAAGCGGCGTAAGGTTTTCGCCTATTCTCAACTCGGTTGTCTTTTCCCCTCTCGCTTTTGCTCTCAGCTGCCTGAAATACTCTTTTCTTGTGCTCCTGAATATATCCTTGCTGCCTTGACTCCACTCCGCGCCGCTGACGGCTATCACTTCTTCTATGAGCTGATCTGTTGCGGCTTCATCGAATATATCGACTTTCTTTGCGGCTGTTTCCTTTGCCGAAGGCAAAACCGCGGCGACAGGGGGTTCTTCTCCGGGACCGGACGGCGGCTTCGAAGCAGGCTCTTGAGAGACCGTGCTTTCCGGTTGCGCGGGAGTCCTCTTGGCAAGCAAATACTTCACTAATTTGACGATTGCCACTGCTATGAGAATACCCGCAGCCGCGCCTAAAACGACGAGTAAAGCTGTTGAGACGCCCCACACTATCGGAACAATAAAATAAAGCAGACCCGCGCCAACCGTTATCACGGAAAGAATGGTCGTTATTTTATGAGGAGTGGCAAACGACTTAAACCATCCTTTTATTCCTTTGTTTTCCCACGGCTTGTCAGGATGAATAATGCTTATTTCCTTCTCTATTTCGCTTCTGCTCTTTTCTAAAAGCTTGAGTTCTGTCTCCCCGATCTTTTTAGGATCGTATCCGGGAAGTTTTCGCAAAATCTCGTTATATTCGTTTAAGTTATTGCGTTTCAAATCTCTTAAATAAGCTCTGACATCGTCAGGCACGAGAAAATTTATGAGTCTGCGGTAGCCTATAAGCGCATTTTCGGAGAAACCGCTGCGCACATCAAGCCCGAAAGTTTCTTTTCTTTTTATCGCGTCATTATTTTTTTTGTTAACGGCATTTAACGCCGAGACTATAATCTCTTTATCCCTGGCTCTGACGACCCCGGGTTTTGAAAGTTCATCTTTCAGCCAAGCGGTGACTCCGGACTCGTCTTTTTTGTACCCCGCGGGAAATCTTCTTGATTGTACGAGTTCTTCTATGAACGCTTTATACAAAGCCTCGTCTTGCTTTTTTATTTTGCCCATATTGTCATAAAACCATTGCAGGGTAAAATCTTCCGCTTTAAATTTTCTTTCCCTAAACTTAAAATTCCTGGCCAAAATAGCTTCCATAAAACTGCGTTTAAAGAATGATTTAACGAATATATCTACAATAAAACCGGCAAATAAAAGCGGAGAAACAAGAAGGAATACCGGCGCCGCTTTATAAAACTCTTTAACGTTTGAATCTTTGGTTTCATCGTTTGCGTCAACCGTATGGCGGAAAACCCCCGCCCCGTTTATAAACGCCACGGAAGCAAGCAGATAGATAAGCTGCACACCTACGGCTTGAAGTATCTGCGATACCACAACCAAAACGGGCAATGCCGAAGCCGCTCCCATAAAAATCACTAATCCTATATACGCGCCAGTCACCAAAACGCCTATTATTCCCACTACAACAGCTATTTGAAACATTAGGCGCTTTCCGGAAGAATCGGTCTTATCAAGCTTAGGCTCTTTTGTTGACTGCGAAAAAGTAAACAGACCTATAATTGATCTGAGCATAGAATATATGAATGCCGGAATTTGATTTGTGAAATACGGAAACCCCGGAATTATACTGCGCAGCAGCAGCGAAAACGCGCTGCCGATTGAACCCGTATTTTTTATATTCACAGCCAAGAGAGGCGTGTTTACGGACTGCATCAGTATCGCAAAGCTGATAAAAATCGAAACAAAAAAAGGAACCAAAAACGCATAACTTGAAAATATGACCAGTATCGGAACAAGCGCGACAAACAGCAAAGCAAACAAAGTGTTCATGTAGTGCGACGATAAAATTCTGGTGGACAATCTAAAATCGTAATTCTCGCTCAAAGGACTCAAAGCTAAAGCCGAAGCGGCATCTTGCTCAAATCTCGGTCCGGCGGCAGCATACCTGATTCCCGTATTCCAGGCTACATTGCGTTCCCAAGTTTCCTGATTCCACGAATCTCTTATTCCTATCGGGACATTTGCGATATCCTGATCGCCGAACATATGAGCAGCCCTGTAGGCAAACATCGACGAACTGTCCTCGGCGGTAGAGAATACCGCTGAAACCATGGCCTGAATGAGCCCCCTCATTTTGCCGTACCCGCTCAACTGTCCGGTATATACGCGTTCGCCGTTTCTTATCTCGGAACCCGAATATCCCGCCTGAACGGGCCCCATCCAGGGAGTTTGATCGCCGCGTCCGTACAAATACCCGTTCATAAACATAGGCTGTCCGTTATCGCCGCGTTCCGCGCCTAATACGTTCAATACCGGATTAATTATCACGACATTCGAGCGCAGTCCTCTCATATGTACGGTGGCGACTTCAGATGCGAATAAATGCTGGCCCGGAGTTATGCCTACCAAAGCGTCTCTGTTTTTAGCAAGCCCGCAAAAAAACAAGATATATTTCCATAAAGCACCGGCTATTTGCGCATTCTTGTTGTTGGTTATAAGTTTATGATCGTTATAATCCATGTCTATTTCTATTCCGTTTAGATATGCGCTGAAAACGAGCTCCATGGAAGCTAAGAATTTATCGATTTTGTCATTTCCTTCGGAATACAGCTGTTGAATTAAATCAGAATGCCTGTATACGATTTCGCGTGCTGCTTCAGCGCATTCCTGAACGGTTAAACTGCCGTACTTGCCGACTATATCTCTTTGCAATTCGTCTATTAAAGGCTTATATTTTTCGCTGTAGTCCCAACTTTTTATAAAATCGTCCAATGATTTCCATTCACTAACCATGCCCGATTCCTGATCAAAAACAAAAGCCCTATCCCCGGACATAGTCGCTTCGTCAAAAACTATATTAAGTTTTCTTGACGCGAGAGCTTTATACGACTTATAATTCAAAATAAAAACCTGCTCATTTTCGCTTATTAAACCTTTATTTTTTGCCTCTTCTATCTTTACTTTATCTGCATCCGTCAGATTTTCTGTTACTTCTATGCCTGTTATCTTTAACAGCTGTCTGTAAGCATTCTCAAGCGAACCGCGGCGCTCCTCCTGAGATGTTCCCGTCGGATATAATTTATGTATTACTTCTTTTATCGCGTCAAAATATTTAAAATCGGCGTTATGATAAGCTATCAGCCTGTGCATTTCGTATATTTCCAATGCGGAATCTTCGAGAGATCTTTGCTCATCCATAGCTTTGTAATGGAACCAATTTTCTATTTCAAAAATGATGCCGCTCAATATACGCTGCCCTTCGCCTGTTTCCATTTTCGGAATGTTTATAATTGTCCTTTCATTCGGATCTCTTAAAGCTCTTATAAATTCCTCAAGATTTTTCCTGTCGTTTTCCGACAATCCTGCTCCTAAACGGATATTGCCTATCTTAGAGTCGTATGTCTCCGTCCAGCTTCTTTTTAAGCGATTGGCATAATAGCCGAACACGTTCATTCCTCTGTCAAACGACTTCGATGAGAGTATAAACGCAGCCGAGCGCTTTACTTTTTCGCCGGCCGCCTGAAAATGAACCGTGCTTTTGGGAATACTGGACAAATCGAGCGTTTGATATTTATTTCTCGCTAACGAATCAAGCAGCAATCTAAGATATTCGTTAGCCTCGCCGTTTTCAAACCTTGTAAAATCACGCGCCTTTATTCTGTCTCTTTCAACTGCGGATATATAATCTTTTTCGTAAAGATTTTCCGCAAATTCATCCATAACTTCGTCAAGGCTTTGCCCATAGACTAAAGCCTTGTGCTTTTCAACCTCTTTCAGTTCGGCATATTTTGCCGTAATTGTTCTCTTGTAAGCTCTTTTTGAGGAAAGTTTCCCTGGCAAAAAGATCGATATCGCAGAAAGTATCAGTCCTGCCGCCAAAGTCAATATGACAATAGGCAGAACTACAGGCGAGACTACGCTGCCGAAAATAAATGCGCCTATTCCGAACAGCCCCGCAACAATGCCGACCGCTCCCCAGAATTGCAATACAACTCTTAAGTAAGCTTTTTTATCAACTTTAGAACCTGTTTCAGCGTACATTTTCTTCAAACCGTTAACAGAATTGACCAAATCGAATATTGACTTGAAAGTCGGAACGGCTATAATCGCAAAAACCGCCAAAGTAAAAAGCACCGTGATTATGGGGAATACGCTGAAAGCCGTGCCGACTATGAGAGATGCCGCCGCATTGGAAAGCCCTCTTACGAAAAATCCGCCGAGAAAACCTCCCCAAAATACGGAAAAAATGCTCGCCGTGAGCGTGTATTTGTTTTTCATCTCTCTGCTGCCGGCTTTGCCGAATATAAACTTCGGAACCACGATTGCGCCCGTGATTAAAGCCATTCCTATATCGATCGCCATCACGCTCAACAGCGAACCCGGAGCAAAAAGCACAGGCACAATCGGCCCCAACACCGGTATCATCGCCACAACCGCCGGAAGAAATCCTGACATGAGAACAAAAACTCCGAGCACAAGCAGCGTTATCGTAACCGCCCTAAACAATGCTTTGTTTTTTATTGAAAATGCTTTAAATCCCAGCATGGGTCCGTAAACCCGCTCTCTTAAAACTCTCAGTCCGTCTTTTACAATATTTCCCGTCAGAGTGGTGTCTTTGATAAGCTTATCGTATTCTTTGCCTACCGTGCCGTGCCTTTCTTCAGACAGCGCTTCGGAAGAGCGCGAGTCCAGCGATTCGTACAGCGCAGGCATGTCGCGTTTAAGCTGAGAACCGAGCATCGATATCAGCAAAGCCGCGGTATTTCCGAATTCTACATTAAACTTTCCGAGTTCAGCCTTAGGCAACCCAGCTAGTATTTTTTCTTTTACTGCTTTTTTCACTGCTATGTCCGCTGCTTTTGCTGCTTCTTGTGCCGCTTTTACCGCTGCAGCTGCCTCATCTAAATTATGAGCAGCAGCGATACTCTCAGCGGCATCTGCCGCTTCGGAGGCTCCTGCTTTTGCAAAAATTGCTTTTTTGGCAGCGACTCTTGCTTTCTCAGCAGCTTCTAAAGCATCTTTTTTTGCGTTCTCTAATGCATTTTTTGCTTTTTTCAAACTTTTTTCTGCTTTTTCTCTTTCCTCCTCTGACGTTGCCTCTTTTACGGCTTTGACTGCATCAACTATGTCTTTCATTGCCTTTTCTACGCTTTCAGCTTCTTTTTTTGCATCGGCAGCCGTATCGGTTGCAGCTTGTTCGTTTTTAATATCTTCTATAAATTTGGCTATAGCTCCAACGAGATTGAATGTCCCGTCTGCATGCTCAAATATTTTTATATCTTCCGCAGAAAGACCTATCCCGAGAAAAGCTATAACGTGCTCGAATATCTTTTGCTGCTCCGCGGTCAGCGCAAACAAATCAACATTATTTATATTTACAAGATTTCCTTGAGAATCTCTTCTCATTGCGTTTAACAGCGCAAACATAAGCATATAATCTTGATCTGAAAATCTGTCGTTTAATTGTCTTTGTCTTACGGCTTCTTCGTTGGAGCGTGTTTGATCTTCGGTAACATTTGCTTTGGTTTCGGTGTAAGAATAATTTACAACTTCGGTAAATTCAAAAAACTGACGGATTTTGTTTTCTATATTTTGGCGGGCTTGCGCCTGCGTTATTTCGCCGGCTTTGGCGCGAGCAATTTCGGTATCTATAATATTTCTTGTCAAACTCATATTTCCGAACGCAAACATAACGTAAGCGCCAAGAGAAACGTCGTCCGTATATTTTCTCGGAAGAGCATTCAGGCTTGATATTATAAGCTCCTGCAGGCTGCGCGGCTCGCCCTGAACGACATGCGCGTCCATTTGAATCCCGCCGTCCGTCATGGAAAGCGGATCAAAACTTAAAAGCGTCTCAACTCCGGACTCTATATTTTTCAATATGAAATCAACCACATCGTAAGCTTCTCCGTTTTCGCCGTTTGCAAAATCGCCGAAAGATTCTTTCAATCCCCAAGACTTGGGCAGGTACTGCGCGATAGTGTCAAACTCGTTTCTGACATACTTCGATATAACCTCGGCATAAAAGCCGTTAAAATTTTCAGTTTGTTCCGCAATAGTCTTCAAATCGTCCGCGCTGAATGCTCCTTTATCCGTCAAACGCCTTAAAGCCAATACGGGAGCAACAGGCAGCACTATTCCGGTTTCGGGATTAAGCACAGCCTCAGCCCCTTCGGCTTTTATTTTGCCGTACACATACTCCAAATATTCTTTAAGCAGCGCCGCTCTTACGCGGTTTATCAAGACTGAATTTTCCTCATGCACGGAAGAGCCGAGTATTTCCTTAAATCTTTCAATTTTAACAATGCCAAGGCTTAAAATTTCATTTATCACGAATATATCGTTTGAGTCTAATGACGATTTCAGCGCTGTTTTTACGGCCTCAATGTCTGAAGCTTGAAGCAGCTGTGCAAAATCAGGCAAATCAACGCCGTCGCTGTCATGAAGAGTAACCAGAGATTCGTCAAGCGTAAGTTTCCCTGACTTGAGAGCTTTGGCGACCTTTTTGGCGTCGTCAGCGCTCAAGAAAAGACCAAAATACTCTTCAAGTTTGCCAGCGTCAACATCCCTCCCGCCTCTATAATATTTTTGGATATTTTTCATGCCCTCAATTTTAAAGTGAACTTGTATTTTCCTTACAACCTCGCTTGAAATTCCGGCAGCGTCTTCGCCGCCGGAAGACGGCATTGACAGCAGATTTTTTCTGCCTCTGCTTCTCTTTGACATCTTTTTTACGGATTTTTTAATCAGCCATGACAAAATATTAACTCCGAAAATAGCCGCCGCAACAGGACCAATCCAATTATAAAATCTGCCTATAAACTGCGTATGCATGGCCTCGTTCAGCAATTTTTCGATTCCCGTTTGATCATTATCGCTCAGCCAGCGCTCAAAAGCCAGTATCGCCGGGTAATTTTCATCAAATGTCGTTTCTCCGGTTTTTCCGACATACGAATAATCGCCGTTGACCGTGTAGAGCAGGTTTCTAAGCTTATTCAATTCGCTGTTCGGCACATACTGATTGCCGTCGGCATCGGTTGCGGGAGATAAATCAATGCCGTATGCCGCTTTTAGCAGCTCAAGTCCGCTTATCTTTTGGCCTGCAACGGTAAATTCCGCGCCGTTAATTTTATTTAATGTGCCGATTTCCAATTTTATGCCTTCAATTCTTTTAGCCGCCCAAGCCTCCGGATTTGACGAAAAGTTTTGCCCGTCAATAAGGACATATTGTGCGCTGCCTTCAACGTCGGGATTATATTTGGGGTTTTCTATAAAGATGAACTGATATAATTGCTGCACATCTACAGCCGTAACCCTTGCCGGATTTCCGTTTTCATCGGTTTTATTTGAAAGATTCATACTGACCTGCGCGCCTCTCTCATAATCAAAATAAGAGTAGGTCTCATTCATGGCGTCTATATCAGCTTGAGTAAGCTGTGTCCATATTCGCGATACTGCGGCAAGATGCTGCGCCGCAAGAGCTGGATTTTTTGCCCAGTCTGACGCTTCAATAGGATACAATGCCTGCTCTGGCATTACGCCGGGAGCTAAAATGCCGCCTTTTTCATCAATTATTATAGGGTTGCCGTTGATATCGGTGGCCGGTTTGGTTATAAGACCAACAAGAAATTCCGCGTTGGCCGGAGTAATATTGTTTAAATCAATGCTTTTGCTGCCGGCAAGTTCCGCGTAATTTTCATTCATCCACTCGATTGCGCTGCCTGCGTTCGGAAAGTTTTCACTGCTCTCGCCAAGAACTTTTATCATGTTATGCCATTGTTCATTTGAAAACACGGCTCTGACGGAAGAATCCTTAACGGGCACGAGCTGCGGAGTTCTGTAGCTGATATTTTTATCTATTCCTATGTGCTGTTTAACCCAAACCAGAGCATTGTACGGATAATCCCAAAAACTGTTAACCTGCTTATACTGCGCATTGTTGTCTATCCATAAATGCAGTTTAATCCAAGTCCAGATATTGGCGATACGGTCAGA
>WQUP01000256.1 GCA_009782015.1 Endomicrobiia bacterium
TCCAGAATAAACGGAATAAAAGAAGGAATCGTGCCTGACGTTTATCCAAGAGAATCAAAACCGGTAATGAAAAAGATTTTTGAGGCCGTAAATAAAAATCTGATAGAGGCTTGCCACGATGCGTCCGAAGGCGGCCTTGCAGTTGCCGTAAGCGAAATGGCTTTTTCGGGCCAAAAGGGCGTGAAGTTTAACATAGGTGCCGTTAAATGCGCGGAGCGCATGACGGCAGCCGAGATTTTATTTTCCGAATCAAACGGCAGATTTATCGCGGAAGTAAGCCCGGAAAATGAAAAGGAATTCAGGGAAATTTTTAAAGGAACAGCCTTTGCCGAAACAGGAGTCGTCACTGCCGATAAAAAAGTAATTTTTGAAAGCGCGAAAAATAAAATAAAATTCTCGGAGAAATCCGAAGTTCTTTTTAACTGTTGGAAAAATACGATTAATTGGTAATTTGAACGACAGAGTGAAGAGTTGAGAGTGAAAAGTGAAGAGATGGTAAAGACTTTTTTGCTGTTATTTCCCTCGCCCCTTGCGGGAGAGGGCAGGGTGAGGGGTTGCTTTTCCTATCATTCACATAAATAAAAGGAAAAATATGAAAAAAGTTAAAGCATTGATCTTAAGGACGGCCGGAACGAACTGCGACTATGAAACGCAGGCTGCTTTTGAACTTTGCGGCGCGTCTGCGGAAAGAGTGCACGTAAACGAGCTCATAGAAAAAAGGGACAAAGTGTTTGAATACGACATTCTGGCTTTTCCCGGGGGATTTTCTTACGGCGACGACATAGCTTCAGGAAAAATTCTTGCGAACGAAGTGAAAAACAAGCTTGGCGACAAGATAAAAAAGTTTGCGCTTAGCGGAAGGCCGATTATCGGCATATGCAACGGATTTCAGGTTTTGGCAAAGATGGGGCTGCTTCCTGATCCGAAGCTTTTTGAACAGATTTCAACGCTTTCCTACAACGATTCGGATAAGTTCGAATGCCGCTGGGTTTATTTAAAGACAATTAAGAATGAAAAATTAAAAATGAAAAATTCAAAGTCCGTCATTGCGAGGAGCAACGAAGTTGCGACGCGGCAATCCAGAGATGAATATTTGGACTCTAAGTGCATTTGGACAAAAAATCTGCCGGATATTATAACGTTGCCGGTGGCGCACGGCGAGGGAAAGTTTATTCCGGGAGACAAGAAGCTTCTGGAATCTCTCAATAAAAACGGGCAGATAGTATTTAGGTATTGTACAAAAGATGGAAATGAGCCAAAATATCCGCTGGGGCCTAACGGCTCGGTTGAGCAGATAGCAGGCATATGCAATATTTCGGGCAACGTTTTCGGGCTTATGCCTCATCCGGAGAGATACGTTTTTGCATTGCAGCATCCGGCAAGAGAAGGCTTTGACGGAGAGTACGGCTGGGGAAAAAGGATTTTTCAAAACGCCGTTAATTTTGTAAAATAAATTGATTTTATATATAAAGGAAAGGCGGAAAAAATGGGTTACTGTGTAAACTGCTTATTTCAGGGCGATAACAGCCTTGACGAAAAGGGCGAAGGGAAAATATTTTGCATGGTAAAAAGAAAGTGGATGCACGAGAATGACTCGTGCGAACATTTTACCGAGTACGCCGATTTGAGCAAAGAAATACGCGCGCAATACGCTTTTGAAATACGCGATAAGAAGAGCGGCAAATATGCCGAGCTCATAAAACATCACTGGAAAGCCATGATATTGACCATGATTGTGGCTTTCATAATGTTTGTAATAATCGTAAAGTTTTTTGATAAATACATTTTTTAACGGCGGAGGGTTAGAAGATTAGAGGTTTGGAAGTTTAGTAACTGCCTTGAGGTAATGTTTGCCAACCCTCCAATCTTCTAAACCTCCAATCCTCAGGAGTTATGGATGAAAGTACTTGTCATCGGAAGCGGCGGGCGGGAACATGCAATTTGCCTGAAATTTTCTCAAAGTCCGAAAATAGATAAAATTTATTGCGCTCCCGGAAACGGCGGCACAGGCGCGGTCGCGGAAAATGTAAATATAGGCGTAAGCGATTTTGAAAAGCTTGTTGCGTTTGTAAAAGAAAAAGGAATTGATTTTACGTTTGTAGGCCCCGAAGTTCCGCTTTCGCAGGGAATAGTCGATTTTTTTGAAAGTAAAGGTTTAAAAATAGCAGGTCCTTCCAAAGCAGCGGCAAGGCTTGAATCAAGCAAAATTTACTCCAAACATTTCATGCAAAAATACGGTATTCCCACTGCGGAGTATCACAGTTTTTCCGATATTGCTTCGGCTTTAAAGTTTCTGGAAAACTGGGATATAAATAAAAAAGCCGTGGTCAAAGCCGACGGACTTGCCGCAGGCAAAGGCGTATATATGTGCGCCGGACGCGCTGACGCTCAGGCCGCAGTCATGCAGATGATGGACGGCAAGGTTTTGGGCGACGCCGGCTCAAGCATTATAATCGAAGAGCATATAAACGGCCCCGAGCTTTCATATCTCATTTTCACGGACGGAATTTCTTATTCCATGATGCCTGCCTCGCAAGACCATAAAAGAATAAACGATAACGACGAAGGCCCCAACACCGGCGGAATGGGCGCGTATGCGCCCGCCCCTCTTGCCACAAAAGAACTAAACGCAAAAGTTGAAAACGACATAATCAAAAAAGTGATGACAGGCCTTCAGTCAGAAAAGCTAGATTACAAAGGAGTTTTGTACGTCGGCATAATTATGAACGGCGATACGCCGTATGTTTTGGAGTTCAACTGCCGTTTCGGCGACCCTGAAACGCAGGCTGTTCTGCCGCTTCTGAAAACAGATTTTACGGATATTTGCCTTGCGATCTTGGATAAAAAACTTTCTTCAGTCAAAATCGAATGGAAAAACGAATTCGCGGTCTGCGTAGTTCTCTCTTCCGGCGGCTACCCCGGCAAGTTCGAGTCGGGCTTTGAAATAACCGGCTTGAATGCCGTAAATGATAAAAACACAATTGTGTTTCACGCCGGAACAAAAAATGAAAACGGCAAAATCCTCACCTCCGGCGGCAGAGTTTTGGGAATTACCTCAACGGCAGACACCGTAAAAAAAGCAATCGACGCCGCATACGAGAGCGTAAAAAAAGTGTTTTTCAAAAATATGCATTACAGAAAA